>JAKSCY010000159.1 GCA_022360355.1 Chlorobiales bacterium | reverse complement strand
GGGGTTTCCGACAGCTTTTCAAGCAGGGAGAAAAATGCATCGCTCTCTTTGATTCCGATCGGAAGGGGCTGTCGGTAGCGGGAGACGCCGAATTTCTCCTCGAGGTGACCCGCCGGAGATTTATCTTCGCCAAGGACAGAGGTGAACTCTATGCTTGCAGCAGCAGTTCCGCTTTTGCGAATAGCGTTCAGCGAGGTTCCTCCTTTGGGAATCCTGTGGTATTCGCCCCACGGTCCTCCATCGAGTGTTTCCGAGTAATCGGGAAGCATCACGGTGGGTATGTTGAAATTTTTGAGAATCTCTTTCAGATATCTCAGATCTGCCGGTGAGACCATATTGGGGAAGAGATTCAGAAGGTTTTGTTTCGGCCCGCCTTCCGCCAGTTGTTCGACAGTGGCTCTCATTGCGGCGTGGAATCCGTCGATATGGCTGCCCTGGTAACTCGGTGTCGAAGCATGGATCATTAACGGCCCGGGAAGATCCGGATCGGAATCCCCGGCATATTCCCTGAGGATCATGTCCACATCGTCACCGATGGTTTCGGAGAGACAGGTGGTTGCAATTCCTATGATCTCGGGCTTGTACTGTTTTGTGATGTTCTGCAGGCCGAGCTTCAGGTTGTGACTGCCTCCGAAAACCGCCGTATCTTCGTTGAAGTTGGACGAAGCGATGTCGACCGGTTCCTTGAAATGGCTGATAAGGTAGCGGCGGATATAGGTGGCACATCCCTGCGATCCATGCAGAAACGGTACACATTTTTCTATTCCCTTGAACGCCAGGCATGCTCCAAGCGGATTGCAAAGCTTGCAAGCGTTCTGGGTTGCTGTTTTTGCAGTTTTCATGACTGACCTCCTTTTCTCGGAGCGAATTGCCATACCGGGCTCATGACTGACTGATAGACCTCTTTCGCGAAGTTCAGCATGCCGATAAAGCCGGCGAGCGGAATTTTCCTTTCGTGGTTGTGATCACAGAAGCCGACACCGAGCTTATAGGCGATCGGTCGTTCCTTGACGCCTCCAATCAGGAGGTCGGCTTCTTTTTCGAGAATAAATTTCGAGAGTTCGACAGGATTCGAGTCGTCAACAATGATGGTACCCTCATCGCACATGTCTTTCAATCCTGCATAATCGTCCTTGTTGCCGGTTTGCGAACCGGCAAGGACGACATCCATATCTATCGAGGCCAAGGCCTTGATAAGCGAAAATGCCTTGAACGCT
>JAKSCY010000187.1 GCA_022360355.1 Chlorobiales bacterium | reverse complement strand
GGTCGAGGGAAGGAATTCTTGCTTTCAACTCACAGTTTTACCAGGAAGGAGAGACAAACAAGCCGGAAACCATGATCCAGCGAAAAGAGTTTCTCAGTGGCCTGGAAGCCCGTGCCCGGTATCTTGGTGAGCAGATAGGAGTCCACTACGGTGAAGGCTTTTGCCTGCCGGGACCTCTGGGTATATCCTCGTTCAACACTGTTTTTCCTGAAGGCTGACATCAACCCGATCAACGTGCTGTTGAGACAACGAACATGCCCTGCAGCCATTTAGCTGTCCAGCCATCGAGCAATCCTCAATGATAATCGCTTTTTACCTTGCTGTGCCCCCGAAGATATCTATCCACATAGAGAGCGGCACGACAGCCCTCGGAAGCCACGATAACCGCCTGCTTTATCTCCTTGCATATGACATCCCCCGCGGCGAAAACACCAGGCACCGACGTTGCAAAATCCGGACCGACCCTCAAACACCCTGTTTCGACAAGATCAAGCTGTCCGCCCGTATAATCAATGACCGGTGAAGATCCGGTCAGATAAAGAAATACCCCGTCGACAGCAAGCGGGGTTTCGTCCCCGGCAATGCTCAGGGATTCCACCGACGTCTTGCCGTTTATAGCTGAAATTCGCTTGTTGTAAAGCACCTCGACATTTGGAAGATAGGAGAGACTTTCAACCTCCTCATCAGGAGCAGCGAATGCTGTTGTCGGACAGAGCAGATAAACCTTTCCTGCAAAACGGGACAGCACTTTCGACTCTTCTACTGCTTCCCCGGTTCTGCCCGCTACGGCAACAACCTGCCCTTTGTAAAATGCAGCATCACAAGTTGCGCAATAGCTTACCCCTGCACCGATCAGTTCCTGTTCACCCTTTATTTCCCTGCTCTTCCCCATCGATCCTGTAGCAAGAACAATGGCTTTTGCCCTGAACACCTTGCCGCTCGCCGTAAACAGAACCTTGTCGCGATCCCCGAGATCAAGTCCGATAACCTTCTCCCTGAGAAACAGGGCACCGAAAGACTCAGCCTGACTTCTCATCAACTCCAGCAGTTCAATACCGGAAATATCCCCTCGTACACCAGGATAGTTCGCAATCACATGCGCCAGGCCAAGAGCTCCGGCATGAGGGTCTTTGTCAAGCACAAGCGTCCGCAGATCCGCTCTTGCCGTATATATGGCGGCTGATGCGCCGGCAGGCCCTCCTCCGACAATCACCACATCATAGTGTTCCGTGTTCATTCTACTGTTGAGTGTTTCAAATTATCCGGAATTCTCTAAATTCTTCAAAAGCACCTTTTCCCTGCAAAAAACACACGTCATGCAGAAAATACTATTTTCGTTATCAATTCTCCTTTTATTTTCCACACTTTCCGCCTGCAACAATAGCCCGCAGAAATATCGTTCAGACCACATTGCAGTTGGTGTCGATGCAGATTTCGACCACCTGAACCCCCTGCTTATACAGCTTTCCCTGTCAAGAGAAGTCTGCACGCTGATTTTTCCATCACTGGTTAAACCCAGTTATGACCCGGAAAAAGGAACTATCGAATTCAAGCCGGGCACAGCAGAAAAATGGGAGTTCAGTGACCAAGGCAGAAAAGCAGTGTTTCACCTCAGAAAAGATGCAGTCTGGGAAGACGGCAAGCCGGTAACGTCAAGCGACTTCAAGTTTTCCTACCGGCTCTACGCAAATCCGAAAATTGCCAGTACGCGCCAGCACTACCTCAATGACCTGCTGCTCCTTGATGATGGCAGTGTAGACTTTGATAACGGCATTGAAACACCCGACGATACGACGCTTGTTCTCAAATTCAACAAACCGATGGCTCCCGCAATCATTCTCGACCATTTCAATGACCTGATGCCTGTTGCCAAACACATTTTTGAGTCGATTCCGCCCGACGTGGTTCGCATGAGGGCCGCGGAAACACCGATCGTTGGCGCAGGACCTTTCAAGGTAAAAGAGTGGTCGCGCCAGCAGAAGCTTGTGCTCGAATCAAACGAGCTGTCCGTACTGCCACATCCTGCAGCAGTTTCGACAATGAGCTTCATTATCGTTCCGGAATACACTACCCGCCTTGCCATGCTCAAGTCCGGCCAGCTCGACGCAGTTATATCTGCAGGGGGCATCAATCCCAAAGACCTTCCCGACTTGAAGCAGCACAATCCCGACATATCGGTGAAACCGGTAAAAAACCGCTACTTTGACAGTATTGTATGGCTCAATATCGACGGCGAACAGTACAGAACAAACAAAGAGATCAGACCGAACATCTTTTTCGGGGACAAAAAGGTGCGGCAGGCCATGACCCATGCCATAGACCGTCAGGCAATCATAGACGGGTTTATGGGCCCCGACCACGCATCCATCGTCAATACCTCTCTTTCTCCCGCATATGAAACTATCAGAAACAGATCTCTGATTGCTTACGTTTATGATCCCCAAAAGGCACAATCGCTGCTCAGGGAGGCCGGATGGGAACCCGGACCCGATGGCATTATGCAGAAAAACGGCACGAGATTCTCTTTTGTCCTTGCCGCACCTGCGGGCAATCCCCGCAGAAACTATGCTGCAACAATTATCCAGCAGAACCTCCGGGAGATCGGCATAGAATGTCAACTGAAAATCGATGAGAAGCTTGTTTTCCTGAAAAACCAGAACGAGTTCCGATACGATGCCGCACTATCCGGCCTTGCCGCTGAAACGCTCCCGTTTCAGCTTATTATCTGGGGATCGGACTTCGAAAACCGTCCCTTCAACTCTTCTGCTTTTCAGAATCAGGCGCTTGACCTTGTGATCAGCCGCCTCAGCACCCCCCTTCCTGAAAGCGAAAGCCTCGCACTATGGAAAAAGTACCAGAAAATCCTGCACGATGAACAGCCGAGAACGTTTCTCTATTACTACGATGAACTTGAAGGGTTCAGCAGCAGGGTAAAAAATGTAGAGGTCAACCTCCTCTCGACACTTTATAACGCTTACGAATGGGAGCTGCATTAGCTCCCTTTCTCACATTGGGGCATCCGGGCATTTTTACTATAT
>JAKSCY010000521.1 GCA_022360355.1 Chlorobiales bacterium | reverse complement strand
TTTGCGAATGGTGTGCTCACTCATTCTTTTCTGAATGTGAATGACTATCACCGTTATCATTTCGCCGTTGGCGGTACGGTTAAAGAAAAGAACCTGATTTCGGAGAATGTTGCTCTTGAAGTTGCCTGGGATCCGAAAAAGGGAGAATATGACCCTATCGACTCTACAGGATGGCAGTTTACGCAGACCCGTGGTTGTGTAATAGTAGATACCGGAAAATATGGTATTGTGGCACTTATCCCCATGGGGATGGCCCAGGTTTCTTCTGTAAACTTTGAAGGTGATGTCGAAGTGGGAATCATTCATAAGAAAGGCGACATGCTTGGTAATTTCCTGTTCGGGGGATCTGATTTCGTCATGCTTTTCCAGGAAAAGGCCGGGTTTGAAATGACGGCACCGGCAGAAAATCCGATGGCTGCGAATTCCGGTGAAGGTCAAGGACACAAAGCAACAACCTACAAGCACGGTCTCGTCGGTGAAAAGTATGGAGTGATGAAAGGGGAAAATCGGTAAACAGGCTTTTCCAGGAGACTTGTGGGGAGTATTTGATATGTTTCAGGAAAAAGAGGGGACAGGGATGCATGCTGTCGGAATACGTTACCAACTGGGAGTACCTGAATCATGTCTTGCCGCTTCAGTTTCTCTTTATGATGAAGCCTTCGGCCAAAAATTCAAGGTTGCTATTCGCTCCGACCAACAACGGCTCTCTTTGCTAAAGGATTGTTTTAAGCGTGAATATGCTATTGTTGCCATGGCTGGCGACAAGCTTGTGGGAATTGCAGGCTTTCATACACCAGAAGGTTCATTTACAGGGGGAGTCGAGTACAAAGACATGGTTTCGTTACTGGGGTTTATAGAGGGCAGTTGGGCGGCCTTGATATTGAGTCTCTATGACAGAAAGCCTGAAACCGGAGAGTTGTTGATGGATGGCATAGCGGTTCACCGTGATTACAGGGGTAAAGGGATTGGGCGCAGGTTGCTTGAAGAATTGGCGGTGTATGCAAGAGAGGAAGGGTATGACAGGCTACGTCTGGATGTGATAGATACCAATTCGGGTGCAAGAAAGTTGTATGAGCGTGTTGGTTTCAAGCCGATCAGAACAGAAAGGTTTGCATATTTACGTTGGTTTTTGGGTTTCGGCGGTTCTACGACAATGGTGCTGAATATTGAAGCTGCAAACAAAGAGGCTGTCTCCTGATTCCAGGAGACAGCCTCTTTGCTTTTTCTGCTCTGGGCATATGCAAATTTCTACTTAACCAAGCCCGAGAAACCCATGAAAGCAAGGGAGAGAATCGCTGCTGAAATGAATCCGATCGGGACGTTTTTGAATGGTTTCGGCACGTCGGCTTCTTCAAGTTTTTCTCTGATACCTGCAAACAGAAGAATGGCGAGTATAAAGCCC
>JAKSCY010000638.1 GCA_022360355.1 Chlorobiales bacterium | reverse complement strand
GGTTCCCGTCTCCGGGCCGGGGAGGCCCTTACCGGTCCCTGTTCCGGCGGGAATCAAAAGGATAGCCCATCGCGACCGGCCGGCCCAAAAACGACGTGTTTAGGCGATAAATACACGATCAGAACAGTCGACGAAAAATCATGAAACTCAACAAATCAACCCTGAAGACGATTGATATCCTCAACCTGGTGGCCACCGGCAGCCAGGGGCTGACCATCACCGAGATCAGCCAGCAGTTGGCCATTCCCAAGAGCACCACCTACCAGATTCTGCAGACCCTGGTGGAGGCCGGAATTTTGGAGGTCGACCGGAACAAGACCTTCAGATTCGGTCTCCGGTTTTATGAGATCGCCTTGCCGGCCTGCGATCAAATGGATCTACGGCGCGAGGCCCGGCCGATCATGGAGGATCTCTGCACCAAGACAGGTGAATCGATCCACATGGCCACCCACGACAAGGGCCAGATAGTCTATCTGGAGCAGGTCGAGGGTCCGGCCCTCCTGCGCATCTCGGCTATCCTGGGCTCCAGGGGACCGATGCACTGCACGGCCATGGGCAAGGCCATCCTGGCCGGGCTTCCGGAAGAGGAGGTCCGGGGCATCACCGGCGGCGGCGACCTACCGCTGGAGACGGCCAACACCATCCGGACCCACGACGAGCTGCTCGAAGACCTCCGAGAGGTTCGCTACCGGGGCTACGCCATTGACGAGGAGGAGCTGCTGCCTGATATCGCCTGCGTGGCCGCGCCCATCTTCTCCCGCGACGAGATCGGGCCCATCGCGGCCGTCACCATCGTCGGTCACCACTCCCGGATGCCTTCCAACCGGATCGCTTTCTTGGGGAAGCAGGTCATTGAGGCCGCCTTGAAGATCTCCCGGCGGTTGGGGTACAAGGGCGATCGTCCTTATACCATCTATCAGGGGGAAAGGAGCGGGACCGGCAATAGGAAGTCAGGCGCATCGGTTGAGGGATAGAGCTCCTCTCCTATAAATAGTCCTCCACCAAACCGGACCCTCCTGAAACACCTTATAGGTTCTTCCCAATCAAAGCCGACCAATAGCTTATTCGTTGCCGGCCGATAAAAATTGATTGAGTCAAGGAGGTTTGTCGGGTAGATTGCCGCGTCGCCTTGCGGCTCCTCGCAATGACAGCATGCGTATAAATATATTTAAATGTGGGAGGTTCCGGAGATTTATTTGAGGCTGCTGAAGAATGGTTGCTCCCACCGAAGGGACTCACCTGTTTACTTCACGGGCCATAAAAAAACGGGCCATCTTCGAACCTGACCATCCAAGGCAATAGCTTAGCCCGAATATTTCATGAAGATCGCCAAAAGAAAAGAGAATAATGAGCAAATTAAAATAGTTG
>JAKSCY010000495.1 GCA_022360355.1 Chlorobiales bacterium | reverse complement strand
GCTGGGCTGGCAGGTATACCAGGTGGGAAGCAAGCCGGGGTGGTGGGTGGTGACGACCAGACCGTGGTAGTCGGCGAAGATTTTGCGTTTGAGACGCTGCCAAGTCCACCAGGGGAGATGGTCGGCGCCGTCGACGAGGAGTATGTCAAATTCCTTTTGCAGTACGTCGCAGATGTTTGCCCAGGAGAGGCGCAGGTCCAGGGTGATAAAAAGTTTTTGCGTGTTAAGACCCATGCCTTCCAGTTTATCCTGCAAGTCTTCGCAGAGGGTGGTTTTACCTGAACCGCAGGGGCCAACGATAGCGCCGCGGTATTGCATCTCTTCCAAGCGTCGTAGTAGCTGCTCCCAGGTTTCATGGGGGGGATCGTAGCGGATGCGGTGGACGCGATCCATGGCAAAGGGATTGTCCTTGGCACGCAGCATTAACTGCGTCCTCCGGAAAATCTAACTTTTAAGACATCTTTGTCGTCTGCTTTGGGGACCGGCTTGAGGATGATCTCTTGGGATGTCGGTGTCACGGTGATCTCTTGGCGGTGACAGTGATCTCCTGGTTGGGCAATGAGTTCAATGGCCCAAGTCAGGCTGATCAGCGTACCGGAGAAACTATAAGGTCCGTTGGGTAAGGTAAAATGAAAGACGCGCGAATCGGAGAGGGCGGGCTGCTCGTTTTCCTGTTCCTCCACCAGCCCCGCATCTTCGTCGCCTTTCCCTTGGGTATACCAAAGTAAACGCAGCGCCAGATGTTTCAAGGGCTCATCGCTCTGCCAGCGTGCCGTACCGGCAATAACCTCCCCCGGTCGATAAGCCGTCTTGCACTGCTCGAGATCTATAGTCAAGTCAACCATTCGTTTTTCCTTACTTCTGATCTTCCTTCCCCTACTCCACCGGAATCGCCCACGCCACGTCCCCCTCTCCCTCGTCCGGGAGCTGCTTGATCTGATCCGGTGACATGGGGGGAACGACGATTTCAAAGGTGTCCTTGACGTCCGGCCAACGCGGAACATCGCCCTCGACCACGAGGG
>JAKSCY010000480.1 GCA_022360355.1 Chlorobiales bacterium | reverse complement strand
CTTATGGTTAGCAAGACCTGTAGCCCTACTGAAAAAACATCAGGATGTCATTGATAAATTTGCAGTTACTTCAGAGAGAGCTCTCCCCTTATCGCAACTATTATATAACGTTGTTCCGTAAATGAAATATCTCTCAATGAAGTTACGTTTTTTAGGAAGCCTGTAGGGTGGGAGCTTTGTTTGTTTCTACTGATTCTGTATATTTTAGCAATATACAGGAGGGATATGAGAATTTTTGATGGCATCTCTGGGTTTCAATGGGATAGTGGAAACATGTCCAAAAACTGGGCAAAACACCGGGTGTCAATGTCGGAATGCGAAGAGATTTTTTTTAATAAACCCCTCGTGGTAGCTGATGATGAAAAACACTCTGGAGTGGAAGAGAGATTCTTTGCGTTAGGGAAGACCGACAGGGGAAAACGTCTTTTTATCGTTTTTACTCTTCGTGACAATCAAATCAGGATAATATCGGCACGCAGCATGAGCAAAAAAGAGAGGAGTATTTATGAAAAGCAGGAGAAAAACGATTCCGAAATTCAAAAGTGAAGCGGAAGAACAGGAATTCTGGGCAACGCATGACTCGACGGAGTACGTGGATTGGAATACGGCTGGCAAGGCATTGTTTCCAGACCTGAAACCTACAATGAAAACCATTTCTCTTCGTTTGCCCGAACCGATGCTCAACAATCTCAAGATTCTTGCGAATGAGCGTGATGTGCCATACCAGTCACTGCTCAAAATGTTTCTGAAAGAGCGCCTTGACAAGGAGTTGCAGAAAATATGACATGTTTCCCTTGTTTCCTTGCATGAAGGAAAAGGCATCGTCTCGTTTCTCCTCCTGAATGATTCCTCTAAGGCAGGGTTTCCCCATGTGCCCTCCCTTACGATTCAAAAACACAGTAAATCAGCAGCAACAATGATACCTCAGAAAATGAGGCATTGTGTTCAAGGTCAAGGAGTGTTCACAAGCCGAAGCAGGGTCCATCGAATCGTTGTGATTGATATCGGAAGTTTACGAGCAATGTCAGTAATTTTTATATGGAAGGGTCTTGCTGGGCAGGGTCACACAAGGGCACCTCTATTTATTGTCATGAGCGGTTCAAGTGCGAGGCGAACGGAGCGCAGAAACCGGAGTGTACAGAGGGTACATGAGGATTTTGAGCATCGCTCAACGAAGCAATTGAATCGCGGAATAAATAAATTGAGGTGCCCTCAGTAATTCCAGAAATCCCGGTCAAGACTCCTATACTGTATCGCCTGGATCAGGTGCGGCATTTCGATAGTGTCCGATCCGTCGAGGTCGGCGATGGTTCGGCTGACCTTGAGGATGCGGTCGTGGGCGCGGGCCGAGAGGTTGAGGCGTTCCATGGCTTCCATGAGTTTCGTGGAGCAGGATTTGTCGAGCGGACAGAACTTCTTGATGAGTCTGGTTGTCATCTGGGCGTTCGCATGAATGCCTGGAGCGTTGCCTTCGGCAAAACGCTTCGCCTGCCGTTCCCTTGCTTTTATAACCCTGTTGCGGATTTCCTCCGAGCTTTCGCCCTTAACACCGGAAAAGAGTTCCTGATTATCGACTTTCGGGACATCGATGTGTATATCTATTCTGTCGAGCAGCGGCCCGGAAATTTTCGAGAGGTATCGCTGAATCTGCTGCGGGGTTGCGGTCAGGTTGCCGTCCTGATCTTTCAGGGCTCCCGCCGGGCTTGGGTTCATGGCGGCAACCAGCATAAAACAGGCTGGGTAATTTGTAGTCAGCGAGATACGGGATACGGTGACCTCGTTGTCTTCGAGCGGCTGGCGCAGGACTTCGAGCGCGTTTCTCGTGAACTCCGGCAGCTCGTCGAGAAAAAGCACGCCGTTATGTGCGAGACTGACTTCGCCGGGTTTGGCCATGGTGCCCCCGCCGATCAGTGCGACGTTGCTGGTTGTGTGATGTGGGTTGCGGAACGGGCGGCGTGTCATGAGCGGTTTTCCATTGAGCAGCTTGTCGGCAACCGAGTAGATCTTTGTTGTTTCCAGCGATTCCTCGAAGTTCAGGGGAGGCAGGATGCTCGGCAGTGCTTTTGCCAGCAGCGTCTTGCCGCTTCCGGGCGGGCCGATCATGATGAGATTATGGCCTCCGGCAGCTGCGATTTCCATCGCTTTT
>JAKSCY010000427.1 GCA_022360355.1 Chlorobiales bacterium | reverse complement strand
GGCGTAGCGGTTCGTTTATCCGGCGCAAAATGCTGTGTCCGGGAATCCCCCCCGTTTGAAAGCGCCTTCCGTTCCCAGTTTTCGATCCGGAAGGGATCCGTCGGAGTGGGAAATGCCAGGACCACTATATCCTCATAAAAACGTTTGTCCTTATGGGCGTCATAGATGTTGAGTTTGGCGTCATGCACACCCTTAATGGGATGGGGCTCCTCCAAGAGAACGGTCTCAGAGTCTCTGGTGACTTGAGCTTCACGCCAAACCACCCACTTCATACTCTTCTCAGCCGACACCCACGGCCCCCCGGAACTCGACCAGCCGGAACAGTTATGGAAACCCATCTGCACACCGGTACGCGTCGATTCCTCCGCACAGTGTCCCACCCTATCGAGCCACCCCTCCGAGGCATAGGGATACAGACCCTTTGGTGTCCCCCAGCCGATGTCAAATAGCTGATACCCCCCGATCCCCGCCGCCTGCATCGCTTCAAGATCCTTCGTAATCCCCGACTTCGTTACATGGCCGTTCATCCAGTGAAACCAGGTATGCGGTCGCGCTGAATTTTGGGGGTTTTTAAAGGCCGCTTCAAGAGATTCGCCACGGGTGATGCCCCCAAGGGCTGCCACTAGCACAAGTATGAAACAGGAATACGTCTTAGGTGTCATATTAACTCGTTTCTGAAACCGATTGATATTGTGAGCCCGGCTGCTACAGCGGGGCCAGTAAACCCCAAAGTTGCATAAAAATCTGCCCCTAGATCGCTTCACTGCCACAATAGCAGCCTATCTTGCCATCCAAATTCATTTTTTAGACCTCACAGTAGGTTCACTACAGTGTCGCCCTAGAAAATGAATTTGAATCACAATCTATACTACTCTTGTGGCTCTATGAACAGATTTTTATGCAACTGTGGGGTATACCTAAGAAACGACATCATGTCAGCGAGATACTTGCCCTTGTCTATCATCGTTTGGGGAGGATTCCCGGAAAAGGGATCCGGGTTTGGGGGGGAGGGATTGGGTCAGGCTAAAACCATTGGGATATTCGCAGTGACCTCAAAGAAATACACCCGGGGACGCCTTGGGGGCGTCCCCGGGTGCTACAATCAATTCAGTGACAAGCTGAAGGAGGATAATGCTGTCAACTGTTATGGAAGACCGAGGGCGATATCATCCACATAGATATTACCCTTGGCAGCGGCGCCTTCGATGCCGATACCGATTTCCATGACCACGGTCGTGTCCGTGCCCACGGCGGCTGTGTCGATGATGAACGGCTGCCACTGGGGCTGGGCGAGGTCAACGGTTCCGGCACTGTCAGCAACCTTCACGCCATTGATTGTGACATAGAGCGAGCCGGTATTCCCTACGGCGCCGTAGACCCAAACGGTCAGGATGGTGGCGTCGTTCTGGGTCCAGTCCGGATTGACATTGTCAAGGTCCGCTATTTGAGCCTTGACCTCGGACTTCTCAGCTACGGTATTGTCATAGAGCAATGACATGGCCTGACCCCCATTGCGACGGAGGCTATGGGAGGTGAACGGCGATGCCAAGGGATCTTCTACCCGTCCCAACTGGGAGCCGTTGTTGTCGTCTTCGTAACCGTCGGCCCAGACCATATAGATGCGGTGGGAATCGGGGTCATCTTCTTCGAGTTCGTTGTAGGATTCGATGTC
>JAKSCY010000603.1 GCA_022360355.1 Chlorobiales bacterium | reverse complement strand
CCGGGGTGGGGCTCTTCTCCATCGTCGACACCACCGAGGGGCTGGCCCAGTTCATGCCCGGGACCCTGGTGGACAACGCCCTCAAGGACGACGCCGACTCTCCGGCCGACCACCTGGACAAGGAGGAGATGAAGGAGGGCAGCGCCAGGGCCATCGAGAAGCTGACCGAGCAGGAGCAGATGGTTATCTCCCTCTACTACTACGACGAGCTGACCATGAAGGAGACCGGCAAGGTTTTGGACTACACCGAGTCCAGGATCTGCCAGATCCACTCCAAGGCGATGATGAAGCTTAGGACAAAGCTGAGACGCTACTTCCAGGAGTCGATCTAGGATGGCCGCGGATCAGGACCAGATAAACAGCGGCCAGGGCGGCTTGGACCTGGACGAGGAGGATCGCTCGGCCTTTCAGGAGCTGGGTATCGACCTGGAGGAGGTCAACCAGGAGACGGCCCGCCTCTCCCCCCAAAAGGTGGAGCTGGACACGGCCGGCTTGGATCTGGAGGAGCTCGAGGAGCCGGAGCCTGAGCCGGAACCCCAGCCCGAGCCGTCGCCGGCCGAGGAGAAACCGGAGGAGCCGGAGCCAAAGCCGGGCCGGCCGGCCTGGTTCCTGCCCCTTATCCTGGGCGGGGCGGGGGTGGTGGTCCTGGCCGTATTGCTGACCGCCGCCTACCTGAGCTGGTGGTCCAAGGATGAATCCGGCAAGCCCAAGACCTCCAAGAGCAAGGTCGCGGTGGTGGAGGAGGAGGGGCCGCCGGTGGATGTCCCGGCCGTGGGTCTGAAGGGGTTCACCGTTCCCTTGAAAGGACAGAAAAAGACCATTCTCAAGGTTTCGATCCACCTGACCCTTCACTCCGAGTCGGTCAAGCTCAGCCTGGAGGAGCAAAAAACCAGGCTCAGGGATCTGATCTACGAGGCTCTTCTCAGCCAAGCCGGGAAGGAGCTCAAAACCAGGGACCAGCGCCAGATGCTCCGCCAGGAGGTCCTGGATCGGCTCAACAGGAACCTGGCCGGCGGGCCGGTCAAAAAGGTTTACTTTACTGACTTCCTGATCCTCTGACCCGGATGTTTCATGAAGAGCAGCAAAGCAGAAAAAGACGGTAAAATTGTTTTGGTACGTTTCGTGAAATACCCGGGTTAATCCAGGAGGAGGTGACCATGGCCGAGGTACCGGGCCTGTCAGGCCAGATAATGCACGCCACCACGGCTGAGAAGATCCTGCAGCCGGCCGAGCAAAAAGGCGAGCTGACCGTCCAACAGGCGGCCCAGGCCACCGAGGAGGCTACCGAGGTCAAGCGGACCACCGTTCAGGAGGCGGAGCAGGCCCAGGGCGGTCGGGTGGAGGAGGACCGGTCCAGAAACAAGGAGGACCGTCAAAGAAAGGACAAAAAGGGAAAGGCCCGGAAAAAGAAAGACGAGACCGGGCCGGAAGAGGAAACCTCGGGCGGTCATATCGATGTCATTGTCTAGCCTGGTCAGTCTGATCAACGAGTATCCGGGATAGGTGGTCTTAATTGAGCTCCCTGGTCAACCAGCTCGGCCTCTTCCAGCTCCTTTTGGACGGAGCGCTGCTCCTTTGTCTGGTTCTTCTGATCGCCTGGATCAGGAGAACTCCGGGCGGTCTGGAAGGCCGGCGGATACTGCGAAGTACTGAGGACTTCATGGCCGCCTCGGAGAAGTTGACCGCCGCCTTTGAGCGGAACCTCAAGGAGAAAAGGGCCCTGGTGACCGGGCTCCTCCAAAGCCTGGAACAGCGGACCAGGGAGATGGAGCTGGTCCTGGCCCGGGCCGAGGAGACCATCGGCCGGTTGGATGAAACCAGGTCCAAGGCGGAACCGCAATCAAGGCCGGATGATCCGCCGGCCAGGCTTGGCGTAAACCGGCCCAAGCCCAAGCTCAGCGACCAGGAGAGGAGGGTTCTGGAGCTGTTCAGGTCCGGCCGCTCGGCAGCCAAGATAGCCACCGAGCTGAGGCTGCCCAAGGGCGAGGTGGAGCTTATTTTGGGTCTCCATAAAAGGACTTAAGCCCGGATATTTCATGATCAATCTACTGCGGGGTCCGCAAAT
>JAKSCY010000544.1 GCA_022360355.1 Chlorobiales bacterium | reverse complement strand
GGAATTTCGATGCTTCCCCTGTTCGATGTCGAGCTTGACAGCGTTACCCTTACCTCGCTGATCATCGTGATCGGTATTGTTGTTGATGATGCCATTATCATATCAGAGAATATCTTTCAAAGGCGGGAACGGGGTGAATCACCAATCGATGCGGTAGTCAACGGTGTTTACCAGGTGTACAAACCGGTCCTGACAACTGTTCTGACAACGTTTCTTGCTTTTGCACCGATGTTTTTCATGCCGGGAATACTCGGGAAATTTGTTTTCGTGATTCCCCTTACGATTACGCTTGCGCTTTTTGTATCTCTCATCGAGGCCTTTCTGGTTCTTCCGGCACATGTACTGCCGGGGCTCTATACAAGAGAGGGGAAAGATCCCAAGTCTACCATGCGAAACTGGTTTATGCCGGTACGCAACATGTTTGAAAAACTGCTTCTGTTTCTGTTGCGTCTTCGTTATGCTCTTGTCTTTCTTGGATTTATTACCCTGGGCGGGGCTCTCTATTACGGCATCAACTACATGAGCTATATTCTTTTCCCGACAAAAGGAGCTGATGCGTTCAATATCTGGATTGAACTGCCGGTGGGAAGCTCTCTGAAAGCAACCTCGGCAAAAGCAGCGGAGTTTGAAAAGCTGCTGGAGGTATTGCCTGAAGAAGAGGTTTCAGCATATCTGACAAGGGTAGGAACCCAGGCTGACATTGTGCCGATCGAGCAGGAAAATTTTGCCGAGCTTGCCGTAAAGCTTACTCCTTATGGTACAAGGGACCGTTCTGCGGATGAGATTGTCGCGGACATTCGTGAAAAGGCAACGGCAATCAGTGGAGTGCAACAGACCACTTTCTTTATCGAGTCAGGCGGACCGCCCGTGGGAAAACCCGTTACCATAAGGGTTGTTGGTTCCGATGACACATTGAGAACCGCTTTTGCCGACTCAGTGTTCGGCTATCTGGAAAGCATTAAAGGTGTAACGGACCCGGATCGCGACGACAAGGAGGGCAAGGAGCAGATTGAAATATCGATACGTCACGACCGTCTTTCAAGGCTCGGGTTGTCGGTCGCCGATATCGCAAGGACAGTCAGGACGGCGTATGACGGACAGGTGGTCACCAGCGTGCGTTACGGCGAGGAAGAAGTGGATTTCAGGGTAATGCTCCAGAAGTTTGCCCGAAAGAAACTTGAGTACCTGCAGGAACTTTCCATACCCAACAAAACGGGCAGGTTGATTCCGCTGAAAGAAGTGGCTGATTTCAAGCAGGGCTCAGGACCTTCCATTTTTCATCATTATGATGGGGAACGCTCCGTCACTATTTCTGCTGACGTTCAGCAGGATGCCATAACTCCGATCGAGGTCATGCAGAAGGTGGAGAGCCATTTTGCCGGCACCCGTGATTTCCCCGGCGTGAAACTTGTTTTTGGCGGAGAGGCCCAGGAGTCCGAGGAATCACTTCGGGGTTTGTTTGTTGCATTCGGGATTGCAGCATTCGGAATTTATTTTCTGCTGATACTTCTGTTCAACTCTTTGACACAGCCGCTGCTGGTCATGATGTCGATACCTTTTGCAATCATCGGCGTTGTCATAGCTTTCGCGCTGCATGGCGAGGTGTTCAGCTTCCTTGGTCTACTGGGTGTCGTCGGCATGGCCGGTGTCGTGGTCAATGATTCTCTCGTTCTGGTCAACTACCTCAATGAGCTTTACAAGTCAGGAAAAAACGTGGATATACCGGCGCTGGTCGCCAAAGGAACAGCCGACCGGCTGCGTGCCATTCTTCTTACAACGGTAACGACTGCCGCAGGCTTGCTGCCGCTGGCCTATGGTATCGGCGGAACCGACGCGTCCATGATGCCTATGGCACTGGCCCTGGGCTGGGGCCTGCTGCTGGCGACCCCTCTTACTCTGGTGCTGATTCCCTGCCTGTATCTTATCGGTTTTGACTTCAGAAACCTTTTCTCCAGGATTACCGGGGGACGAAAAGAGCCATGAAAGGGGGAGTTTGATGGTTTTTCCGCTGGATCGTGAATGCCACGGGATGAGCGATAGGCGTATTCAAACAAAAAGGACGATAGTACTCGTTAAAATTGTTTTCATAACGTACATTATGTGCGCGGGGCGGATTAGTTGTTTTCCCTGGGAATGGTATTTGATAAAACAGGAAATGGGAGGATGAGTAACAAGGAAACTTGTTCATGTAAATGCCAGCGAAAATTTTTTTGTTTTCGAATTATTGATTATACTTGCGCTATCAATTATTGTTACATCAAATAATTATGTTGGATCGTATCAGAAAAAGAGTTGAAAAAAAGGCTTTGTGTATCGCAACGCTGTTGTTATCGCTAT
>JAKSCY010000247.1 GCA_022360355.1 Chlorobiales bacterium | reverse complement strand
TCGAGCATCTCGCCGTACTGTGCGGCGTTGAGGCCATGAATTCGGGTAATGCCGTCGGTTACCGCGGTAACGGTGCCCACGTCACGGGCTTCCGCGGCGCTTTCGAAATTCTTGATCCGCTCTTTGAGCAGCTCGCTGATTTCAGAAGCTTTGAGTGCCATATTTTTTTCCTCTTAATGAACGAGAGCGCTGGTCAGTTTTTCCAACCCGGTCCGCACCGAGCCGTCGATGACCAGATCGTCCGCCTGTAAGCGGGCGCCGCCGATCAGGTTTTCGTCCAGTTTGAATTGAAGATTTACTTCGCGGCCGAAGCGTTTTTTTAGTGCTTCGACAATCCGGGCCTGTTGCGCATCGTCTACCGGTGTAGCCGCTGTCAGTATTACATCGACGATGTTTTGCACTTCGGCCTTGAGCGCTTCGAACCGTCCGCTGATCGCCGGCAATGCCAATACGCGGCGATTATCCGCAAGCAGACGCAGAAAATTCGTCACTTCCCCGCCTATGTCACTGACGTCCCGGCGGCAGACATCGGCGATGACGCCGGCGATCGCCTGCGTATCAATGCCGGGCGTATTAAGCAGCCTGATCAGGTCCTCACTTTCCACGGCTTTCGCCGCCGTCTGCAGAACGCGCGACCAGGTATCGAGCGTACCGGTCTCCCGGGCCAGCTCGAAAACCGCCAGTGCGTAGGGGCGGGCAACTGCATCGTAATCTGCCATAGCGGTTTCGCCCTAGATTTCGCCGGCCAGCTTGTCCAGGAGGTCCTGGTGAGCGGCGGCATCGATTTCCCGGGAGAGAATTTTCTCTGCACCGGCAATTGCAATCGCGCCGACCTGGCTACGCAGTTCATCACGGGCCCGATTCACTTCCTGGTCTACCTCAGCCTGGGCTGATGCAAGAATACGCTCGCGTTCATCGCTCGCAGTGCTGCGTGCCTCTTCGACGATGCTACTTGCACGGGAATTGGCCTGATCGATGATTTGCCGGGCCTGGCCCCGCGCTTCGTCTTCGATCTGCT
>JAKSCY010000819.1 GCA_022360355.1 Chlorobiales bacterium | reverse complement strand
CAGACGGCCTTCGCGGATTTCGATGCGCGCATTCGACGGTGTCAGGCGCGTACCATCGACAATGATGATGAAGCCTTGACCCGAAAGCTCTGCGAAATTGTCAGCAAAGGTTTCGACGCTGATCTGCCCGGACTGTTTTCCGCCGGACTGCCGGTGATAGACTTTGACGGCAGGCGCCTGATGAAGAATCTTAGCCATGATGCGGTGGTTAGGGGGTTAAACAACGCACAACGGATTAGTGTACTGTACAATAAGGACTTATCTCATGGTTCGTGCTGTCATCATAGGGTGGACATGGGTATCACTGAAAAGATGACTGCATGATACTTATTTAATTATTAATATAACCAATGAACACTTCAACAACACATATCTTTTACGTCTAACCAGAAGTTCCAAACAGGCATTACTGGGATTCCCCCTGGTAATAAAGACTTTGCCATCTCGCTCCCTCTGGCGAGAAAGCACACCGATACCCTTTAGGCTGGCAAGTCATTTCAAAGCACTCGACGGTGTCGAGGTGTTTGACAATAGTGAGGTTATGGTTTATAAAATAACGAAGAAAATGGTTGAAAGCGAGCATAAAAAAAGGAGATAAGCAAAACTTATCTCCTTTCTTCGCTTAACTGCTGTAGTAAATTTTACTGGTTAACAGCATCTTTTACTGCATCAGCAGCCCCTTCAGCTGCATCGCTCACTGCGTCAGCGGCTCCTTCAGCTGCGTCACCTACTGCATCAGCAGCCTGCTCTACAACTCCTTCGGACTCTTCAGCAGCTTCCTCAGATGCTTCTTCAACAGCTTCTTCCGTGGCTTCACCGGCTTCTTCCGCTGCCTCTTCAACAGCTTCTCCTGCTTCTACAGCTTCTTCCTGAACAGCTTCTTCGCTTGCCTGCTCAGCTTTTGGAGCACAACCGAATACCGATACGGAGCTCACAAGAAAAAGAAAAATGAAAAGTTTTTTCATGATGACGTTCTGGTTTGAAAGGTTACGTTAACAACATCTTGCAGCTTTTTCTGCCACAACATATTAAAGAAAAACTGCGAGTTTTCAAAAGCCCCGCACGCACGTGCAGCATGGCTGCCTGCTTGCAGCCATGTTACACGTCACACAATGAATCAGTCAACGAGAACTTCAAGCTGCTCCTTGCTGACCTCATGGAAATTAAGGTACTTGTATATCTCGCTCTTATTGTCTGAAAGATTGCTGCCGACCGCTTCGAAATACTCTTCGAGGCTCGGAAGTCTTCCGAGAAGAGCACATACCGCCGCCAGTTCGGCGGAACCGAGATAAACCTGTGCACCATTACCCAGACGGTTGTCAAAGTTTCTGGTGCTTGTCGAGAAAACAATCGCATTATCGGCAACACGCGCCTGGTTACCCATACAAAGAGAACAGCCGGGCATCTCCGCACGTGCCCCCGCCGCACCGTAAAGTGAATAATACCCCTCCTCGACAAGCTTCTTCATATCCATCTTTGTCGGTGGAACGACCCACAGCCTTGTTGCCACCTGCCCCTTGCCTTTCAACACCTCTCCAAGGGCGCGAAAATGACCGATATTGGTCATACAGCTGCCGACAAACACTTCATCAATCTTTTGCGGCCTGCCGTCATCAGCCAGTGCTTCGGAAAGAGTAATAACATCGTCGGGATCATTCGGGCATGCCACAATAGGCTCCTTGATTTCGTTCAGGTCAATCTCGAGAATCGCAGCATAATCGGCATCCGCATCAGGCTCCATAAGAGAAGGATTTGCAAGCCATTCCTCCATTTTGCCGATCCTGCGGCGAAGTGTATCCGGATCTCCGTAGCCGTTCTCTATCATCTGTTCGAGAAGCTTCACGTTCGAGCTGAGATACTCGATGACCGGCTCCTTGTCAAGGCGAACCGTACAAGCCGCCGCGCTGCGCTCGGCTGAGGCGTCACTCAACTCGAATGCCTGCTCTACTTTCAATTGCGGCAAACCTTCAATTTCAAGAATTCGACCGGCAAAAATATTTTTCTTGCCTTTTTTCTCGACAGTCAGAAGCCCCTGCTTGATAGCAACATAAGGAATGGCATTAACCAGATCACGAAGCGTTATGCCCTCCTGAAGCTCTCCCTTGAAACGTACAAGTACCGATTCAGGAACATTCAGAGGCATGGAACCGGTCACACCCGCAAACGCAACAAGACCCGAGCCGCCGGGAAAAGAAATACCTATCGGGAAACGGGTATGGGAATCAGCGCCGGTACCGAGTGTATCAGGCAGTACCATACGATTCAGCCATGTATGGATGACACCGTCTCCCGGGCGAAGAGCAACGCCGCCTCTGCTCATGATAAAGTAAGGCAGCGTACCGTGAAGTTTCACATCGGATGGTTTCGGATAGGCCGCGGTATGACAGAAGCTTTGCATAACGAGGTCTGCACCGAAACTCAGTGCCGCGAGTTCCTTGATCTCGTCACGAGTCATCGCCCCTGTTGTATCCTGAGAGCCAACGGTCAATGTTTCCGGTTCGACATACATCCCGGGACGAACACCCGGCAAACCGCAGGCTTTACCGATAATCTTCTGGGCCAGTGTATACCCTTTACCGGTATCCTCAGGCTGATCCGGGCTTTCGAAAATGTCTGCATCACCCATTCCCAGTGCTTCACGAGCCTGGCGGGTCAGCGTGCGCCCGATGATGAGCGGAATCCGTCCACCCGCCCTTACCTCGTCACCAAGAGTATTCGGTTCGAGCTTGAACTCGGCAATAACACTGCCGTCTTTTTCAATTTTCCCTTCATAAGGATAGAGGTCGATAACATCACCGGTCTCCATGCTTTCCACATCAGCCTGGATCGGCAAAGCCCCGGAATCCTCTGCTGTGTTGAAAAAGATAGGCGCAATGATACCGCCGATGACCACACCGCCGGTACGTTTGTTCGGCACAGCAGGAATATCCTCACCGATATGCCATTGAACCGAATTGATTCCCGATTTACGGCTTGAACCGGTGCCGACAACATCTCCGACAAATACAAGCGGATTTCCTTTTTTCTTCAGTTCCGCGATAGTCCCTATCGGATCATCCATTTTCGAGCGCAACATGCTCAGAGCGTGCAGTGGAATGTCACTTCTTGTAAATGCTTCACTTGCAGGAGAAAGATCATCGGTATTGGTTTCACCCGCCACCTTGAAGACCGTCAGAGTCATTTTTTCAGGGATAGCAGACTTCGAGGTAAACCACTCCGCGTTTGCCCAGGACTCCATGACTTCTTTCGCATAACGGTTCGATCCGGAAAGCTCCGCAACGCTATCGAATGATTCATAAACAAGGAGCGTTTTCTTCAGCATATCAGCAGCCGCAGCGGCAACTTCGTCATTGTCATTCGACAATGCATCAACCAGGGGTTTGACATTATAACCGCCCAGCATGGTACCAAGAATGTTTACAGCCTCAACCGCGGAGATTGCTGAAGACACAGCCTCTCCTTTAACAATGCTGTCAAGAAAAGCTGCTTTTTCAAATGCCGCATCATCAACACCGGGGCTGATATGATTACAAAACAGTTCAAGCAGGTACTCCTGCTCGGCAACAGGGCTCTGCTGCAACAGTTCAATCAGCTCACGTGTCTGATCCTGCGTCAAGGGAAGCGGGGGAATGCCGCTGTTAGCTCTTTCATCAGCATGCGCACGATATTCTTGTATAAGACCCATTACGTCAATCTCCTTCTGTTTTTTTAATGCTTGTGAAAATATTATTTCTTACGAAAAGGAAGGGTGCAATTCCGCCATGTAGCGGGCAAAGCTGTTAAGTTAGCATACTT
>JAKSCY010000610.1 GCA_022360355.1 Chlorobiales bacterium | reverse complement strand
GTGCGCTGGCCCGCGAAGATCAAGGCCGGTATAGTTAGTGAGGCCTTAGTTACTAGTGTGGATTTTTATCCCACCTTCCTGCAACTGGCCGATGTAACTCCCCCCGCCCAACAGACGTTGGACGGCGAATCCCTCCTGCCTGCTTGGATCAGCAACCAGTACGATCCGGAGCGTACCCTCTTCTGGCACTATCCCGTCTATCACCACGACGTACCAGCAGCCGCTGTACGCCGGGGTGCCTGGAAGCTAATACAGAATCAAGTCAGTAACGAGATCCGTCTATACAACTTAAACATAGATATCGGCGAATCCACGGATCTGCGGCAGCTTTATCCCGACAAGGCTGAGGAACTGAAGGCTCTTTTGGGGAAGTGGCAAAACGAGGTTGGAGCCGAGTTTCCCCAAGCGAACCCAGCCTTCGATCCCACGAAACGGTTCGAATGGGGACGACACCCGGATCGGTAACGTGAAGCCGTTATTATTCATTCTGGGAACCGCTATATGAAAGAAAGAGGAATCACCCTGGTGCTGATGACACTCCAATTCATGCTATGCTTCACTGCGCTCGCGGACGCTTCCGCACCACGTCCCAATATCGTTGTTTTATTGGCGGATGATCTGGGGTACGGTGAATTGGGCTGCCAAGGCAATCCCGAAATTCCTACCCCGCACATCGATGCGCTGGCAGAACGGGGGATCCGTTGTACCGCAGCTTATGTGACTGCGCCGAACTGTAGTCCCTCACGCGCCGGTTTACTCACGGGACGTATTCCCACACGATTCGGTTACGAGTTCAATCCCATCGGTGCAGGGAACGAGCACATCCAGGCGGGCTTGCCAGCTACTGAATATACTTTAGCCGAAGCCCTCCACGATCTGGGCTATACCACCGGTCTAATCGGCAAGTGGCATCTGGGGGGGACGGCGCTTTTCCATCCTCAGCGTCACGGATTCGATGAATTTTTTGGATTCCTGCACGAGGGACACTACTTTGTCCCAGCGCCTTGGCGCGGGGTCACCACGATGCTACGTCGGCGTACGTTGCCCAACGGTGGGCAGGGACGTTGGGTTGGGAAAAACCTGGTGTACTCGACCCATATGGGTTATGACGAGCCGGCTTATGATGCCGACAATCCCATCCTTCGTGCCGGTCAACCTGTGGCGGAGCCGGCCTATCTCACCGATGCTTTCACCCGTGAAGCGTTGGATTTTCTGGATCGTCATCAAGACAAACCTTTCTTCCTCTATCTGGCCTACAACGCGGTGCACAGTCCTTTGCAGGGAACGATTCGCCAAATGAGCCGTTTGGGCCATATTGTAGATATCCACCGACGCATCTTTGCCGCCATGTTGGCCAGCTTGGACG
>JAKSCY010000160.1 GCA_022360355.1 Chlorobiales bacterium | reverse complement strand
GTAATTTTCTTTATTTTTGTAGCTCTTCCAATAGACCAATTCGAAAAATTGGGAAACATACCATCATAGCCATGAAAATACATGACCCATGCATTTGTAGTTTCAATAATGGATGGGGCCATGATAGCAAAACTGTTCCATGATCCATCTTTACCATTTAAAAGAACGGGATTTGCATTTGATTTTGTCCAGTGAATTCCATCTTTTGAATAAGCATATCCAATATGAAAATTCCCATTCACTCCGTTTAAGCTGACGTTTCCCCCATGAAACCATAAATGATAACGGTTGCCGCTTCTGATAACACTTGGATCTATAACATGATAAGCATCCCATTGGTCAGGCGATTCAGATAAAACTGGGTTTTCAGCATATTTTTCCCATACTATGCCATCCTCAGAAAATGCTAAACCGATGCCACTGGTTTGAGACCTTGCGGAATCAACACTTCCAACACCTCCATACCACATCCAGTATGAACCATTCTTGTTTTTGATGACCCATGGTCCTTCAACTCCCCAACTGTCCCAGTATCCACTCCGGCCGGGTTTGTCTCCAGATGATGGCCACAATACCGGCTTCTTACTATATCGTGTAAAATGAATGCCATCAGTTGAGGTTGCCAGTCCTATAGCCCCAAGTGTGATCTTTTTACCAGATATGAATTCTTCTCCATCTTCTGTATCAGCTCCCATGTAATACAGTTTGAAATGATCGTTATCATAGATTACAAAAGCAGTTTCAACGTTGAGAGAATCCCAGCTTTCTTGTGGCCCAATATCAAGCACAGGATTGTCCGGGTGCCGGACAAAGTTAATACCGTCACTGCTTGTTGCAAGGCAGATGCGGGTATGCACCTTACCAGATCTATCGCTCATAAAACCGGCTCCTGTATAATAAAGATAGTAGAGCCCGTTGTGTAGGATTACATGCGGATCACTCGCGGCAATATAGTCTAGAAGAGACTCTTTGTTCCCGGAACTGATAATTGGTGTTTTAGGACTCATTCGCCACATCTTGTT
>JAKSCY010000517.1 GCA_022360355.1 Chlorobiales bacterium | reverse complement strand
GACCGGAACTGTATCTATCTGACCAGAGGCAAGTGCGGCAACTGCGCCAAGGTCTGCCCCACCGACGCGGTCGACTACGAGGACAAGGCGGAGACGGTGGAGATCAAGGTCGGCTCCATCGTCCTGGCCTCGGGGTTTGAGCCCTACGATCCGGGCCGCTACGACACCTTCGGCTACACCAGGCACAAGAACGTCATCACCTCCCTGGAGTTCGAACGGCTCCTGGCCGCCTCGGGACCGACCCTGGGCCACGTGGTCCGGCCCTCGGACAAGAAGGAGCCGGGCCGGGTGGCCTTTCTCCAGTGCGTCGGTTCCCGGGACGTCCACCAGGGGGCCAAGGGGTACTGCTCCTCGATCTGCTGCACCTCGGCGGTCAAGGAGGCCGGTCTGGCCATGGACCATGTCAAGGGGCTGGAGGCCTCCATCTTCTACATGGACATGCGGACCACCGGCAAGGACTTCGAGCGATACTACAATCGGGCCCAGGAGAATGGGGTCAGGTTCATCAAGACCCGGGTCTCGTCCCTGGGACCGGGGGAGGAGGAGGGCGACCTGGAGATCCGCTACACCAGCCCCGAAGGGCTCCTGAAAAAGGAGACCTTCAATCTGGTGGTCCTGTCGGTGGGGCTTACCCCCGGGGCCGGTATCGGCGAGCAAGCCGAGAGACTGGACCTGGAGCTGGACCAGGAGGGCTTCCCCAAGGGCGACTTCTTCAAGCCGGTCAGAACGGGCCGGGAGGGGATCTACGTCTGCGGGGCGGTCCAGGAGCCCAAGGACATCCCCCAGTCGGTCATCGACGCCTCGGCCGCGGCCGGCGAAGCGGCGGCCTTTCTGGCCCCGGCCAGGGGAAGCCTGGCCCGGAGCAAGGAGCCGGTGGAGGAGACGGACGTCATTGGCGAGCCGCCGAGGATAGGGGTTTTCGTCTGCCACTGCGGAACCAACATCGCCGGGGTGGTGGACGTGGAGGCGGTGGAGGAGTACGCCAAGGGGTTGCCCTACGTGGCCCACACCGAGCGGAACCTCTTCTCCTGCTCCCAGGACTCTCAGGAGAAGATCGCCCAGGTAATCAAGGAGCACCAGCTCAACCGGCTGGTGGTGGCCGCCTGCACTCCCCGAACCCACGAGCCGCTTTTTCAGGAGACGGCCACCCAGGCCGGGTTGAACAAGTATCTCTTTGAGATGGCCAACATCCGCAACCAGTGCTCCTGGGTCCACTCCCAGGAGCCGGAGAAGGCCACTGAAAAATCCAAGGAGCTGGTGGCCATGGCCGTGGCCAAGGCCGCCGGCCTGAGGCCTCTTCAGGAACAGGAGCTGGCCATCAACGACCAGGCTCTGGTCATCGGGGGCGGGGCGGCCGGAATGGAGGCGGCCGCCAACCTGGCCGACCAAG
>JAKSCY010000134.1 GCA_022360355.1 Chlorobiales bacterium | reverse complement strand
CGGCCTGCAAGTTCCATGAGCCTTGCTTCGTCAGTGTGCAGCAGTTCGACCGCTGCACGGTCGGCCCGGCTCATCTCTTCAGCGGTCAGGATTGGCAACATGGTTCATCATATGATTTCAAGTTCGTCAAGATGCAGCGCTTCTTCGAGTGCCGGGTAGTAGGCCTGCAGCAGTTCTTCGGTTGTGAATGAAAGTGCGGTTTTGCCGTTGATTTCGATCGAGGCATCTTTTTCACGAACCTGACCGATAACTTTTGCAGCGATGCCGTGCCTGTGTGCCATATCGATAACGTTTACAGCGTTTTCAGGTGCAAGGCTCAGGAGCACACGGCCCTGGGCTTCGGAGAAAAGCATCTCCTGAGCGAACGAACTGTGTTTTGGACTGGATTCAAGATCTACGGCAAAACCAAGGGGTTTTGCCCGGTCCATTATTGATTTTTCCGCAAGCGCTGTAAACAGGCCTCCGTCGGAAATATCGTGTGCTGATTCCGTCAATCCTGATTGTGCCAGTGAAACAAGCAGTTTCTGAAGTTTCCGCTCATGCTCGAGATCAAATGCAGGGGCATCGCATCCGGGAGTTTCGTACTGCATGACGAGGTATTCGGCACCGTCAAGTGTCAATGCAGGGTCTCCGAGCAGGAGGATTGCGTCACCCGGGTTCCTGAACGTTGAGCCGGTAAGGTGTTCGATATTGTCCAGCAGTCCGATCATGCCGATAACCGGTGTCGGGTACACTGCTGTTCCGGTGAGGGACGATTCATTATAAAAACTTACGTTACCACCGGTTACGGGGGTATTGAATGCCCTGCAGGCTTCACCCATTCCTTCGACGGATGCCTTGAACTGGTAATAGACTTCCGGTTTATAAGGGTTGCCGAAATTGAGGCAGTTGGTGATAGCCAGCGGTGTGGCTCCACAACAGGCTATGTTTCTTGCACATTCGGCGACGGCAATCATCCCTCCTTTTCCGGGATTGAGATAAACATAGCGGGCATTGCAGTCCGTTTTCATCGCCAATGCTTTTGTCGTTCCCTTGATGCGGATGACCGCGGCATCGGTCAGACCGGCGGCAGTGACGGTATTGGTCTGGACCATCGAGTCATACTGTTGGTAAACCCACTGTTTGCTGGCAATGTTGGGACGGGACAGCAGACGAAGACTGATGGAATGCAGATCGAGCGAATCGTCAGGGGCGAGGTCGGCGGGAGGAGCAGCAGGTTTCTTTTCTACGGCATCGCGGATATAGACAGGTGCGCCTCCTCCAAGCACAAGCGATTCGGCAGGTATTTCCGCAACTACCGAACCATGATGTTTTACCCTCAACAGATTGTCGGCGGTGACGTTGCCGATGACAACGGCATGAATGTCCCACTTTCTGTAAACGTCAATGATTTCCTGTTCGAAACCTTTTGCCGCCACAATAAGCATACGCTCCTGTGATTCTGACAGCATGATTTCGTAGGCGCTCATGTCATTTTCACGAACAGGGACGAAATCCAGATCGATTTCAATGCCTCCGGAACCGTTTTTGCTGATGCCTCTGGAACTCATTTCGGAGGTGGAACTGGTTAAGCCCGCCGCTCCCATGTCCTGAAGTCCTGCGACGTGTCCGGTTGCGATTGCCTCCAGGGTTGCCTCGAGCAGAAGTTTTTCCGCAAAAGGGTCGCCGACCTGTACGCTGGGGCGTTTGTCTTCAGAGGCTTCACTCAGGTCCTCGGACGCAAAGGTCGCGCCATGGATTCCATCCTTTCCGGTGGATGAGCCGACGATAAGAACAGGATTGCCTTCACCCTCGGCGGTTGCACTGACGGTATTATGGTGTTCTACCAGGCCGACTGACATTGCATTGACCAGCGGGTTGCCCGTATAGCATTCTTCAAAATAGATCTCGCCGCCGACTGTCGGTACCCCGAAAGAATTGCCGTAATCGCCGATTCCCCTGACGACGCCGTCGACAAGATACCGTACTCTCGGATCCTTTGGCGAGCCGAAACGAAGGGAGTTCAGTGCAGCGACAGGCCTGGCTCCCATGGTGAAAATATCGCGGTGTATCCCTCCGACACCTGTAGCTGCCCCCTGATAGGGCTCAACGGCTGAAGGGTGGTTATGAGACTCGATTTTGAACGCGACGGCAAGATTGTCCCCTATATCGACAAGCCCGGCATTTTCTTCTCCGGCAGTGGTAAGGAGCGCTCCTCCTTCCCGGGGAAGCTTTTTGAGAACGGCAATGGAATTTTTGTAGCTGCAGTGTTCGGACCACATGACAGAAAAGATGCCCAGTTCGGTAAAGCTCGGGGTTCGCCCGAGAATACCGAGAATGGTTTCGTATTCCTCTTCATTCAGCCCGTGTTCCTTTGCAAGTTCGAGGGTTACTTCGGGTTCTTTGTGTGTCATGTTCGTAGCTGTTTTCGACTCGCTGTTTTACCTGCCGCAGCAGTTTTTATACTTTTTCCCGCTTCCACAGGAGCAGGGATCGTTACGGCCTGGTGTTTTCTCGGCCCTGACCGGTTGCTGGGGTTGATCCTGTTGTGTTCTGCCCTCGTTGCCTTGCCGGGCCTTGTCTCTTCGGCCTTCATTTTGTGATGCGGAGCTGTTATAGGCTGTTTCCGCCGCATCGTGGCGGGCGACAAGCCGGTCCTGCTTCACCTGTGACTTTTTTTGCTCTGCTTCGATCTTTTCCCTGGCTTCTTCCGTCACCGGGAAAAGCTTGAAGGCAAGCGAAAGGGTTTCGTGCTCGATTTCGCCAAGCATGTTGACAAACAGCTTGTAAGCTTCCTGTTTATACTCGAGAAGCGGATCTTTCTGGCCGTAGGCTCTCAGGTTAATGCCCTCTTTGAGTGTATCTATTTCCCTCAGATGCTCCCTCCATTTCTGGTCGATAACATTCAGTACGGCATATTTTTCAATCTGGCGCATGATCTCTTCCGGGATGGCATCTTCCTTGCGTTTATAGAACTCAAGCGCAGTCTGGTAGAGCTTTTCGGCGGTTTTTTCCGTGCCGTCAGCTTCGAATGTTTTGCTGTCTGTCCTGAATTCCACGGAGAGATCCCTCAGAACCTGTTCTTCGAGTTCCTGTACGTTGAACTCCTTTGCGTAGCGGTTAACGGTGTTTTCCGAATAATCGTGAAGCAGGTCGAATATATCCGCGGTCAAACGTTTTTTGGTGAGTGCTCCGCGCCGTCGTTTGTAGATCACGTCGCGCTGCTGGTTGAGCACATCGTCGTACTCGAGAAGACGTTTACGTATGGAGAAGTTCTGCTCTTCAACCTTTTTCTGTGCACGTTCGATCGACTTGGTAACCATGGAATGTTCAATGACATCCCCTTCTTCATGGCCGAGCTTGTCCATGACGGAAATAACCCTGTCCGAACCGAAAAGACGCATCAGGTTATCCTCCAGGGATACATAAAATATGGATTCACCGGGGTCGCCCTGCCGTCCTGATCTGCCTCGAAGCTGTCTGTCGATCCTCCGTGATTCGTGTCTTTCCGACCCCAGAATAAAAAGACCACCCAGTTCCTTGATGCCTTCGCCAAGCTTGATATCCGTGCCTCGACCGGCCATGTTGGTTGCAATGGTTACCGCTCCGGTCTGACCGGCTGAAGCAACAATTTCAGCCTCCCGATCATGCTGTTTCGCGTTCAGGACATTGTGCGTTATTTTTTTTGCGCGAAGCATTCTTGAAAGGGTTTCGGAAACCTCGACGCTTGCTGTTCCAACGAGCACCGGCTGGCCTTTTTTCTGTAACTCCATGATCTTGGCGATGATAGCGGCGTATTTTTCTCTTCGTGTCTTGTACACATAATCATCCTGGTCTTTCCGGATAACCGGTCTGTTGGTAGGGATGACGACAACATCGAGCTTATAGATGTCATAAAACTCCGCCGATTCCGTTTCAGCCGTGCCGGTCATGCCGGCAAGTTTTTTGTAGAGACGAAAAAAGTTCTGAATGGTGATTGTCGCAAGCGTTTGTGTCTCACCCTCGATCTTGACGTTTTCCTTGGCCTCGATCGCTTGGTGAAGACCGTCGCTGTAACGTCTTCCGGGAAGGATACGGCCTGTAAATTCGTCTACGATCATGACCTGACCGTTCTGCACGACATATTCGTCGTCTTTCTCGAACAGCGAATAAGCTTTGAGCAACTGACTGATGTTGTGAAGTTTTTCGGAACGTTCGGAAAAGAGCCGGTAAACTTCATCTTTTTTCTTGACTCTTTGCTGAACGTCAAGCGACTGATCGTTTTCAATGGCTGCTACTTCAGCGCCCACGTCGGGAACAAGAAAGAGGTCGCTGTCCTGTTGGCTGAGCTTGCTGAGAAAGTCGCGCCCCTTGTCGGTCAGATCGATAGAGTTTGATTTTTCCTCGACAGAGAAGTAAAGTTCGTCGTCAACCTCATGCATTCTCCTTGCATTGTCTTTGAGATACTCGTTTTCAGCACTTTGCACGAGTTTTCCCATCCCGGTCTGTGACAATATTTTTATCAGGCGCGTGTTTTTAGGCTGGCCCCGCTTGGCACGCAGAAGATCAAGACCTGCCTGAAAGGTATTGGGGTCCTCCCTGACCAGCTTTTCGGCGTCGGTGAGATATCCTGCGACCAGATTCTGCTGAGCTTTGACCAGACGTTCTATCCAGGGTTTGATTTCGGTGAACTTGCCGGTGTCTGAATTGGGTACGGGCCCCGATATGATCAGAGGAGTTCTCGCTTCATCAATCAGGACACTGTCAACTTCGTCGACGATAGCGTAATAGTATTCCCGCTGGACAAGGTCGGCAGGCGAACCGGCCATATTGTCCCGGAGATAATCGAAGCCGAACTCGTTGTTAGTGCCGTAGGTTATATCGCATCCATACTCGTTTTGTCGTTCTTCCGGACGCATGCGGCTGAGTATGACCCCTGTTTTCAGGCCGTGAAACTCGAAGATCGGATTCATCCACTCCCTGTCACGCTGTGCGAGATAATCGTTGACTGTAACGATATGAACGCCTCTGCCGGTCAGGGCATTGAGAAAGGCGGGAAGGGTGGATACCAGAGTTTTTCCCTCACCCGTAGCCATTTCGGTTATCTTTCCCTGATGCAGGACAATGCCTCCGATGAGCTGAACATCATAGGGAACCATATCCCAGGTCATGGTATGTCCCATAACCTCGTAATTGTATCCCTTGAGTCTTCTACAGGTATCTTTTACAATAGCAAACGTTTCAGGCAGGAGTTCCTCAAGTGCAATCCCTGCCTCTTCTTCATAGGTTTTTTCAAGCTCATCAAGATCCCTGTTTATGCTTTCTATCTGATTGATGGTGATGTCAGGGTTCTCGAGTTTTTCCCGGAGATCGTTTCTCTGCTGTTGAATCCCGTTCAGTTTTTGCTGCAGACCCGATTTCAGAGCTTTGCTTTTTGCACGAAGCTCGTCATCGGAGAGAGAGGCGAGTGTCGAGTAAATCTCGTTGATACGGTCAACGAGGGGGTATATTTTTTTTATGTCCTTGTCGTGCTTTGACCCGAATATCTTTTCAAAAATTTTAAGCATCCGTTACAGTCTGTCTATAGTTATCTGCTTTTTTAAAAATAACTTAAAAAATAAAATGATGGATAAAGTGTTCGGCAGTAGTTCCTGGTGAATATGTCCCACAAGGTATTGAATTACCAGTTGAGAAAAAAACGGCATTTTGGCGTTTTTCGTTACGGTTTGTCAACGGGATAATTTAACCGTAAATTAAAGTTCAGATAAAATTTGAACTAAGGAACTGATGATTACACCTGAGTATGGACGGAGACTTGAAGAAAAAGATTGGGCGTCATGCATTGATATGCTGCTTGGGGGGGAGCACATCGTCCTTACAACGCATGTTAATTCCGATGGGGATGGCCTGGGAAGCGAAGTAGCTCTTGCCGCGGTATTGAGAAAGCTTGGCAAGAAGGTTTCGATTGTCAATCCTACGGAAGTCCCTCCTAATTACAATTTTCTGCAGGAGGTTGCCGGTATATCTGTGTTCGATGAGCAGGCAGAAGAGCTTATCGAGGAAATATCTCTCGCCGACCTGGTTGTGCTTCTCGATGCGAACCTGAGTGACCGCATGGGAGGTATCTGGAGCCATGTACGTTTTGCCCGTGAACTTGGCAAGCTTCAGGTCCTCTGTATCGATCATCATCTTGATCCGGAGGACTTTGCTGATCTGATGGTATGCGAAACCTACGCATCGTCGACCGGTGAGCTGATTTATGATCTTGTATCGGCAATAGAAACCCGTGTCGGTGAAAAACTGGTCACTCCGGAGGTGGCAAAAGGACTCTATGTGGCGTTGATGACGGATACGGGATCGTTCAGATTCCCGAAAACAACCCCCTATGTGTACAGACTCGCAGGCGATCTGGTTGCAAACGGTGCGGATCCGAACGATATTTATGACAAGGTATACAACTCACTCAAACCGCAGGCATTGAGACTTCTTGGTGCTGCGCTCAGCGAAATAAAGTTTATTGACGATTGCAGGGTTTCATGGTTGTTTATCTCCCAGGAGATGCTTGATGATACGGGCAGTAAACTGTTTGATACGGATCTTATCATCAAATATTTGCTGAGTGTTCAAAGTGTTCGCATAGCCGTGCTGATGGTTGAAATGCATGACGGCAGAACCAAGGTGAGTTTCAGATCGCGGGGTGACATATACGTTAACCTCCTTGCAAAAAAGTATGGTGGCGGCGGGCACAAAAACGCGGCGGGCTGTCTGCTTCGTTTGGCTCCTGACAGAGCGATGCAGATCGTGTTGTCCGATGTAAGGGATTTCCTGAAAAGTTCAGAAATTGTTAATAAAGGGTAACCCGGCACAAAGCATGAGGCATTTGTGAACGGGCCTCACTGTGTCCGAGACTCCCTGAACAGATAGATATTGTTCGCTATGACAAAGGTAACCGTAACCAAAAGTTCGCTGAAAAGTCTTAGAAGCGGTCTGCTCGTTATGCCTTTTGCGGCAAAAGAGCTTAAGAAAGACGCTGTCAAGACATTTGAGACATTCGGTCTCGATGTGGCGGCCCTGAAAGACTGTAACGGCAAGGCAGGCGATTCTCTTGTTGTTTACTCCGGCGGTTCAAAGCTGAAGACTCCCAGGATCCTGCTGGTTGGTCTTGGCAACGCCTCGAAGATTGAGGATTTTCGCAAATCAGCTTTTTCAATCGCTCACCAGGCAAGCTCCCTCAAGGTGCAGAACCTTGTTCTCGATTGCTCATCGATAGCGGCATGGGCCCGCAATACCGGTGAATCCGTCGGGTCGTTATCTGAGCTTCTTGTCGACGCGGTTCTTTACGGTTCATACAGTTTCGACCGACTGAAAAGTGGTAAAGCGGAGAAAAAGAGAGGGAAAGGAAAAGGAAGAGAAGAGAAGATACGGCTCAGGGAGCTGAAGGTACGTGTTAATGCGGGAAGCGTAAAAGAAGCTACGGAAGGGGCGGGCAGGGGAGTGATCATAGCCGATGCAAGAAATCTTGCCCGTGATCTGGTCAACCTTCCCGGGAACCTGCTCAATGCCGAGGATATTGCCGATGCCGCCCGGAAATCGGCTGAAAAGTCAGGATGCAAGGTGAGGGTTTTTGACAAGGCGGAGATTGAGAAGCTTGGAATGGGGGGGCTTTTGGCGGTGAACAAGGGAAGTCATAGTCCGCCGACATTTACAATACTGGATTATGAGCCCGAATCGGAACCGGTTGCCACCGTTGCTCTCGTGGGCAAGGGAGTTACTTTTGATTCCGGCGGTATATCGCTCAAACCCGCGAACGGAATGGACGAGATGAAATCCGATATGGCCGGTGCAGCGGCTGTGATCGGGACTATTGAAGCGGCTGCACTGCTTGGGCTCCCGCTGCATATAGTGGGTTTCATCCCTGCTACGGACAATATGCCGGGAGGAGCGGCTCAAAAACCGGGAGACGTCATTACGACATATTCCGGTATAACCGTAGAAGTTGGCAACACCGATGCCGAGGGCAGGCTTATACTTGCAGATGCGCTCGCCTATGCGTTGAAGCATTACAGTCCGGATGCCGTTATTGATCTCGCAACGTTGACCGGAGCGTGTATTGTCGCTCTGGGATATTCGGTTGCCGGACTTTTCAGCAACAACGACAGGTTTGCCAGGGAGATTTACGATGCCGGAAAAAGGTCAGGAGAAAAGGTATGGAGAATGCCTGTCTGGGAGGAATATGATGAGCTTATCAAATCGGAGGTGGCCGATGTACACAATACAGGAGGGAAAGGCGCCGGCTCAATAACAGCGGCAAAGTTTCTTGAGAAATTTATTGAAGGTCACAAGACCTGGGCGCATATCGATATAGCAGGACCCTCTTTTTCAACCAAGGGGGGCAAGACAAAACAGGGAGGTACAGGGTTTGGCGTTCGTCTGCTCGTGGATCTTCTGAGAGCGTGGAGATAAGAACAGGCAATGACTCAAACAGCTCAAAACCCGGTTGTGATTCTGCCCGGGGTTCTTTTCTGGGACAACCTTTATGCAGGGATGAAGCAGGTTCTTTCCGCACATGTTCCAGAGAATAAAATTGCCATAGCTCCGGTCAATATCCTTGACTGGGTCGGCTTTCCCCTTTCCCCTGAACGTTCGACAAACAGGGTTATGGCAGTGCTTGACCGGACACTTGCCATGATGCAGAAGCGTTATCCTGAAGAAAAAATCACTATTGTCGCTCATAGCGGGGGAGGTACCGTCGCCCTGATATATCTTCTCGAACACGCTTTTCAGGGGGATGTGTATCATCGCGGTAAATCGGTCGGTAAACTGCTGACACTGGGGACTCCCTTTCATACGAAAGAGCATTACGCAAGGATCAAGACCGATTTTATCGACAAGCATCTCAAACCCGACTTTTTTGAAAGATGCAAGGTTGTTTCCGTAGTGAGCAATCAGTACACCGGTTCGCTGGATAAGGGGGTGATCGAACGGATGTGTTATATGTTCTATAAAAACGTTTTAGGTGAAGGGAATGTTGCCGGAGACGGTATCGTACCGGTAACGAGCTGTTTTTTGAAAGGTGCGGAAAATGTCACAATTTCCGGGATAGAACATCTGCCGACCCCGCATACCAGGTGGTACGGCACCGGGGAAGGGATCGAACAATGGATACGATGGTTGTGAACAATAGAGCTGCATACAGGGTTCTGCTTGCCTCTTTTCTGCTTTTCGTTCAGCTTCTCAGCGGATGCGCCAGACCTGAAAAAGAGTCTGAATCTCAGCGTGAACATATTGACTCGATGATGATTATCCTGACTCAGGTCCAGAAAAATCTTGGCAGGATTCAGCAGAAAGAGGCGGTTGTCGAGAGGCTTTCGTCCAATATGGAAAGACGCGAGGAAAAAAGCGCCGACCAGCTCGGCAAGGATATTTATGCCAGTATCCGTTTTATCGACTCCACACTTGAGGCAAGCAGGAATCTGATCACCAGACTTGAGGAAGAAAACAGGAGTTCAGCCTACCGTGTCGAATCGCTTGATCAGCTTGTGGCTGAAATGCGCAACACGCTTGAAGGCAAGGATCAGGAGATACAGGAGCTCAAAACGGAGGTTCAACAGCTCGATGCTCAGGTGTCGGAGCTGCTTGAAACTGTTGATGTGCTCGATGAATTTATTCTCGAACAGGAGGATATCCTCGCTTATGCATACTACATATCAGGCAGTTATGATGAGCTTGCTGAAAAAGGGATACTGGCAGGGTCGAAAAGTCCGTTGTCGAGGATCTTCGATACGGATTACAAGCTTGCACAGGATTTCGATGTCACCCTTTTCAACAGGATTGATATTACTGAAACACACGACCTGTATTTTAATAAGCCCGCAAAAAAACTGAGAATTGTAACCCCCCATACGAAAAGCTCTTATGAGATCGTTGCCGGCAGAACATCTTCACTGCTTCTCATCAAGGACGAATCCGAGTTCTGGAAAAAATCCCGATGTCTTGTTATCGTTATCGATGATTAGCGAGTTTTACATACCTGTCGATTATTTTTGCTCCTACACTGTCGCCCCAGACATTGACGGTTGTTCTGCACCGGTCGAGAAACCAGTCGATTGCAAGTATCAGTGAAATTCCCTCGATCGGCAGGTTAACCGCTTTCAGGACAAGCACCATTGTTACCAGCCCGGCTTCGGGGATTCCGGCTGCGCCGATTGCTGCAAGTGTCGCGGTAAGAAAAATGATGACAAGTTCGGGAGGGCCTAGGGTAATGCCGTTAATCTGGGCGATGAAGATAACCGCAACAGCTTCGTAGAGGGCGGTTCCGTCCATATTGATGGTTGCTCCGAGAGGAAGCACGAAGCCTGCGGTACGGGGAGAAACATTGTTTTTTTCTTCTGCACATTCCACGGTCAGCGGAAGGGTTGCCGAGCTTGATGCTGTTGAAAATGCCGTCAACAGGGCAGGGGAGGTGTTATAGGCAAAACGCATGATGCCGGTTTTGCCGAAAAATTTCAGGATAAGGGGAAGAATAACCATGCTGTGGATCAGAAGGCCGGCGATGACCGTAAATGCATATTTCCCGAGTCGAAGCAGTTCGGGGAGAAAGCCGGTGAATCCTCCCGCTTCGCCAAGTCTTCCCGCGATCAGGGCGCCGATGCCGACAGGGGCGGCATACATGGCAAGGTGAACGATTTTCATGATCGCTTCATTCAGGCCGTTGAAAAAATCGATCACAGGTTTCCCCTGGACGCCAAGTGTTGAAAGCACTGCCCCCAGAAGAAGCGAAAACGTGATGACGGGAAGAATGTCGTTTTCAGCCATTGCCTTGAAAAGATTGGAGGGAATAAGGCCGGTCAGTACTTCTCTGAGAATGTCGGTGATGGTTCTTTCCTCCTGCAGAAACCTTTCTGCAGGAAGCTTGTCGATAACAATACCTTTGCCCGTAACAGCAAGATTTTCCAGATTTTTCTCGTCCTGGGTCCATGAGGAAACTTCAATAGTCTCTCCACCGTTTTTGCCGTGATGAGACAATATTCCGCCTTTAACGTTCCGGTCAAGCAGGAGTACGGAGTATGATGAAGTGTATTCTCCAGGTAACGATGCGCCGTCTATGATGATGGTATTGTTTTCTATGCTGTAGGAGGCGTCCTTGAGCACGATACCTCCTCTTGCTTCAATCTGTTCGGTTTCCGATGCAAGCTGCCCCGGATGGATCATCAGGACAAGTGCTATTCCCGTTGTTACGGAGAGGGCCGTTGTGGTCAGATAGTAGATAAGCGTCTTTAATCCGAGCGGCCCGAGTTTTCTTACGTCGCCGAATCTGCATATGCCGCTTATCATTGCGGCAATGATAAGCGGCATGACGATCATCATCAGAAAAGTGATGAAAAGATGGCCGATGAAATTAACGGCCAGACCGGCTTCGGGGTTCAGTCCCCCGAGAAGAGCGCCGGCCACAATCCCGGTTACTATTCCGGCAAGAAGTTTGTTGTTTTGCAAACTCTGTTACTTTATTGATGTTTTACCGTAAATGGAAAGTACCGTTTTTCTCATAATTTTTATATATATAGGGGCATTTGTGGGCAGGTGCGCCAGATCCGGCGTTTCTGTGCAGAATATATTTCTCAATGTGTAAACGGGGTGCAATGAAGATCACCATATTTGGTTCAGGATATGTAGGCCTTGTGACAGGTGCATGCTTTGCTGAAGTGGGGAATGACGTGCTTTGCGTGGATATCGATGAAGAAAAAATCAGCCGCCTGAAAAAGGGAGAGATCCCGATCTATGAACCGGGTCTTGAGGAGATGGTGATTGAAAACATCCGGGACGGGCGTTTGAGGTTTACATCGGACCCGTCAGAGGGTGTGGAGTTTGGACTGTTTCAGTTTATAGCCGTCGGGACGCCTCCTGACGAGGATGGTTCAGCCGATCTGCGTCATGTGTTGAGCGTTGCAGAGAGCGTCGGGCGGTACATGAAAGACTACCGCGTTATTATTGACAAGTCAACGGTTCCTGTCGGTACCGCTGATCTGGTTCGGGACAAGGTCCATTCGGTACTGCAGGAGCGCGGGGCGGCAATAGATTTTGATGTGGTGTCGAATCCCGAATTTCTCAAGGAAGGCGACGCCGTCAGCGATTTTATGAAGCCGGAGCGTATTATTGTCGGTGTGGACAACCCCCGCACAAAAGAGCTGCTTCGGAATCTTTATGCGCCTTTCAACCGGAGTCACGAACGGTTTATTGCAATGGATGTCCGTTCGGCAGAATTGACGAAGTATGCGGCGAACGCAATGCTCGCCACAAAGATCAGCTTTATGAACGAGATCGCAAATATAGCCGAGCGTGTGGGGGCTGATGTCGAAGCTGTCCGGCATGGTATAGGGTCGGATTCCAGGATCGGTTTTTCATTTATCTATCCCGGTGTCGGCTATGGCGGTTCATGCTTTCCAAAAGATGTGCAAGCCCTTGAGCGAACCGCGAAAAAATACGGCTACAATGCCAGAATTCTCCAGGCGGTTGAGGCGGTCAACCATGACCAGAAAACAACTTTGGTTGACAAGATAAAAGGCCATTTCAATGGCGATCTGCAAGGAAAGATCATTGCATTGTGGGGGCTTGCATTCAAGCCCAATACCGATGATATGCGTGAGGCACCGAGCCGGCGAATTCTCGAAGAACTGTGGGCTTCGGGGGCAAAGGTCAGGGCCTATGACCCGGTTGCCATGAACGAGGCGGAGAGGCTTTATGGCGAGAGAGATGACCTGTTGCTTGTCGAAAGCCCTGATGATGCACTGGAAGGAGCGGACGCTCTGGCGGTTGTTACGGAGTGGATGGTCTTCAGAAGTCCTGACTTCGAGAGCATCAAGGAACAGCTCGCCGCCCCGGTGATTTTTGACGGTCGCAATATCTACAATCCGGACCTGATGGAACAGCTCGGCTTTACTTACTACTCAATAGGCAGAAAGCCGAGGTGGGTGGATCACCACCATCGATAGAAATGATGCAACGGCCCTGTTCCCTCGCCCAGCAGGAACAGGGAGCCGGCCTTTAGTGCTTCTACGGTAAAAAGCCGTCCTTTCCCGACAGCTTCATGAAGATCAAGACCCTTTGCCATGCAGGCAGCAATGGCTGAGGAAAGCGTGCAGCCTGTTCCATGTGTGTTTTTTGTCGGGATCCTGGATGAAGAAAACCATTCACCTCTTTCTTCCGAAAGCAGATAATCATCACAAAGAGCTCCCGGCATGTGGCCGCCCTTGATCAACACGGCATTTGCTCTTTCCGCTCTGAGAATCCGGGCTGTTTTTTCCATATCGTTTTTCGATGCGGGTATGCTCTCCAGGCCTGCCAGTTCAGCAGCCTCGGGAAGATTTGGGGTTATGAGTGTCGCCAGGGGAAAAAGCTTTTGTATAATCAACGCCTTTGCTTCCGTGGGGACAAGCTCCATACCGTCAGACGATTTGAGGACGGTATCGAGAATGACCGGTACCGGGGGATAGCTCCGCAGTGCGGCGGCAACAGCCTGAACCGTGGCCGGGGATGAAAGCATGCCTATTTTGACAGCATGAATTTCGATGTCCTCTGCAAGTGCCTTGAACTGCTCTGTTACCAGTTCAGGCGAAAGTGCTGATGAGCGACGAACGCCTCTCGTGTTCTGTGCGGTAATACCGGTAACGATGCTTAACCCGTAACAGCCCAGGGCGGCAAATGTTTTGAGGTCTGCCTGTATTCCAGCTCCGCCACTGCCGTCTGAACCGGCGATGGTGAGAACAGCGGTATACTTTTCCGGTTTTACAGGAGGCATGATTGCATGTTTTGTATGAGCGAAGATGCTGCTTTTTCAGGGTCGGGGGCATCGGCTACGGTGGAAATAACTGCTACGCCGGATGCCCCCGCCCTGATTACTTCACAGACGTTCTTGTCTGTAATGCCCCCGATAGCGATGACCGGTACGGCCAGATTCTTTGCAATTTCCGTAATGCGTCCCGGACCGACCGGTTCACCGGATTTCCGCTTTGAGATTGTCGGGTAGATGTGTCCAAGCCCAACGTAGTCGGCTCCGGACTGAACTGCTTTTTCTGCTTCGGTCACCGATGAAACAGATACCCCGAGGATCTTGTTTTTGTCGAGCAGCTTTCGCGCTGCACTGGGAGGGAGATCTTCCTGTCCGAGATGAACACCGTCGACATCGGCGGCAAGAGCAATATCAAGACGGTCGTTGATAATGCATATTGCATTGTATGCATGACACAGTTCCTTCAGGTCGAGTGCCCAGTTATACAGCTCGGATCCTGAAGCCGATTTATGTCGGAGCTGAATCATCGCAGCACCTCCTTTGAGGGCTTTTTCTGCCTGTGTTACCGGACATTGAGAATCAGCCGTTATGCAGCAAAGTATTGCATGTTGTGTTTTCATCGTTCGAGGACAGTACGAAAGTTATCCAGGGTGCGGCCCAGGTTGTCTGCGGTATAAAAAACCGACATCGCTGCAACACCGTATGCACCATGCACAAGGCATTGCAGGGTGTTCTGCGGAATAATGCCGCCGATTGCATAAACCGGAACAGAGACGCTCCGGCATACTTCGTTGAGTTTGTCCAGTCCCATGGGTGGTCCGTATCGCTTTTTCATGGGCGTTTCGAACACCGGTCCGAAGATCAGATAATCAGCACCGTCAGCTTCGGCGGATAGAGCCTGTTTCAGCGAATGTGTGCTTTTGCCCGCTACCATACCGGGTGATGCAGCAAGCGCTTTGTCAAGCGGGCAGCTGTTTTCGGGAAAATGTACGCCATCGGCTCCTGCTGCAAGCGCCACATCGAACCGTTCATTGATACAAAGCAGTGAACGGTTGCCGAGCATATGGCTGATAGTCTTGAGAGCCAGTTCATACAGGGCTTTTGCGGTAAGATGTTTTTCTCTGAGCTGGATGATGACCGGGAGATGTGCGGTTATCTTGCTGACAAGCTCGGGAAACTGTTTTTCAGGGCTGGAAAGCCCCTGGCAGTTACTTACCATATACAGCCGGGGGAATTCTGTGTTTGACGGTTTCATGCGGATAAAAGCGTGAAGAACTGCCGTTGCTCTTACGGTTCCACAATAATGATTTTTCCCCTATTAACAAAGTGAGCGCTTTTCCGGGATTCACTGTTCAGGATGGCAGGGGAGGGGAGAGGGAATTCCAAAAAGCCGTACATTGAAAGAAAATTCGCTCATATAAGGGCACCTTTATCAATTTGTTATGCACTCAGGGTGCTCTCGACAATTAATAAAGACGCCCATAAATACCTTTATCATGTCACAGATTGAAGCAAAACTTCAAAAAGCAGGTGTAATGTTGCCTGAGATTGCAAGTCCGGCAGGTATATACGTACCGGCTCT
>JAKSCY010000246.1 GCA_022360355.1 Chlorobiales bacterium | reverse complement strand
TTAAGTTCATGGTATTGCTCGGCTTTCCTGACCTGGGACTTCAGGCTCCTTGCTTTTTTGGTGACTTCCGCCAGGACATCATTCACCCTTTCCAGATCCCGGGTTGTGCTTTCAAGTTGTCTGAATGTTTGTTTACGGCGTTGCTTGTAACGGGTGATTCCCGCAGCCTCTTCGAAAAGCCGCAGTCGTTCATCACTTTTATTGTTGATGATTTCCTCGATCATTTTAAGCTCGATAACGGAATAAGCATCGCTGCCCATGCCGGTATCGGTAAAAAGATCGAGTATGTCTTTCAACCTGCAGGGGACCTGGTTGAGCAGATAGTCACTTTCGCCGTTGCGGTAGAGTCTCCGTGTAACGGTGATTTCCGTATATGCCGTCGGCAGGATATTTCGTGTGTTTTCAATGGTGATAGATACCTCTGACATGCTCAGAGGTTTGAGCTTTCTTGAGCCGTTGAAAATGATGTTCTCCATTTTTGTCGAACGGAGCAGAGAAGATTTCTGCTCTCCCAGAACCCAGCGGATAGCATCGACAACATTGGTTTTACCGCACCCATTAGGCCCTACAATGGCTGTAAGACCCTTATCGAAAGTGATCTTGACTCTGTGCGCAAAGCTCTTGAAGCCAAAAAGCTCAATCTTAGAAAGATACATCTGCTCGTGTGGAGTTAAGCCGTGACGCAGGATACCCGGCATGCCCATACCATAGTCAGGGCAGCTTTAAACAACAAATTTAAGAAAAAATATACGATTGCAGTGAGTTTTCAGAAGCGTGGAGCAAGACCTCTTCCCGATTCAATCACGGAGGAGGCAACAGCCAGGGCTTCAGCCGTTTCTTTAACGTCATGTACCCTGAGAATGTTTGCGCCGTTGAATGCGGCAATGGTGATTGCTGCGATTGTTGCGGTCAGGCGTTTTTCCGGAGGGGGAACAGGCTTTTCAGGCTGCTGGATTGCGGAGCCGAGAAAGGATTTTCTCGAAAGGCCGGCGAGCAGCGGACGATCGAAAGCATGCAGTTCACGGAATCGTTGAAGCAGCACATAATTCTCTGCAACGCTTTTGCCGAACCCGAACCCTGGGTCAAGAATGACATTTCGTATGCCCTGTGTTTCTGCTTTTTGTAACGAAATGCCAAGACTGTTTTTTACCAGTGCGATTATGTCTGTTTCTGTGGTTTCCGTTTGATAACTCCATTGCATGTTGTCAGGCCGTCCGGTTGTGTGCATCAGGATCACTGCGGCATTATGATTTTTACATACCTCCGCAATATCAGGGTCGAAACTGAGCCCGGAGATATCGTTGACGATCTGTGCCCCCGCAAGTATTGCCTGTTCGGCGACGTCGGCCTTGTAGGTGTCGATGGAGATGAGAATGTCGGATTGTCTGCGCAGTTCACGGATTACCGGGATCGTTCGGCGTATTTCTTCTCCGGCATCAACCCTCTGTGCTCCGGGTCTTGTTGATTCACCCCCGATATCGATGATATCGGCTCCCTGGTCTATCATCGCCATTGCTCTTGCGACGTCAAGGTCGCAATCATCGTGGCCGTTCTGTCTTGTAGTGTTTTTTCCGTCGAAAAATGAATCGGGCGTAGTGTTGACAATCCCCATGATTTTCGGCCTGCCGGTAAGGTCAAGTTCCCGGTCACGGCACTGGAGGCGGTAATTGCTGGTTTTCATACGCTCGATAGCTTGATTGCTAACAAATCAACACTGCTTTTTTCGATTACAAGTACCGCTTCGCTGATACAGCGACAAGTGACCAGTTGGCTCAAAGGTTCAGTCACCAACTGCATACTGCCAGTTGATTTTTACGTTATCCCGAAAGGCACCGGTGTAAAGCACAAAAAGAAAATCACAATTGCAAGCCAGCCTATGAGTTTTCTCCCGGGCGGGAGTTCATGGTCCAACATGGTAGCCGGGTGGTCCGTGCCGAGAAACCTGGTGAGAATAATTGCCCACAAGATCCATCCCGGCCATGACCACGCCAGGATCAATTCAGGGATATGAGGGACTGCTCCGGGTGAAGCCAGCACAAAAAGCAGGTGAATAAACGAAGGGAGCCCCAGCGAGGTGATAATGACCAGAAACGTTATGGCCCCGGCTTTATGACCTTTTTGTCCGAACATTGCATAGAGAATGTGACCCCCGTCAAGTTGACCGACGGGCAGAAGGTTGATTGCTGTGACAAAGCAGCCCAGCCAACCTGTAAAAAGAAAAGGGTAATGGTACATTTCCGTCATGGTCGGACTATATGCCGGACTCAGTATTTTTTCAAGCAAAAGATAGAGAGCGTTTTTCCCCAGAAAAAGGGTATTGGGAGGAGGAGGTGACGGAACGTTTCCAAAAGCGGTGTACTCCGGATGAATGGTATAGATATATTCAAACGGAGGGAGATGTGTGAAGCCATAAACAAGCAGGCCAAGAGAGACCGCAAATCCTGCAAGAGGACCTGCAACGCCGGTATCGAATAATGCATTGGTATGAGGAATCCTGTCTTTGATACGGATAACAGCTCCAAATGTTCCGAGACTTAACAGAAAAGGTAGTGGCGGTACCGGAATAAAGTAGGGTAATGTTGCGCGCATGCGGTGATAAAGGGCGGCAAAAAAATGCCCGAACTCATGGGCGCCGAGGAAAAGCAGCAGCGATAAACTGTAAGGGGCTCCGTAACGAAGATCATGCAGAAATGACGAGACACTGTTGAAACGCACAGGGTTCCCTGTCCAGAAAGCTCCTGCCCAGAGTGTAGTTACAAGCGTTATGATAAGCAAGCCGATATGCAGCGGATACTTCTGTTCGACCAGAATGTGCCACCGAGAGGACAAATACTCTCCCATTATTCTGTTTCTTCTTACAGCGGATATTAATGAACACCTCTATTTATTCCGCACTTCAATTGCTTCGTTAAGCGGATAGGAGAGGGTTTCCGCGCTCCGTTCGCTTTGCACTTGAAACGCTCATGACAATAAATCGAGATGCCCTAATTTGAAGAAGTATACGCTTTTTGTCGAAAATACAGGAGTTCTTTACAGCAGGTTTCTTGGTTATTGCATATCCGGGAGATGCGGGGGCTCTTTGCTGCAGTGAGGGTTATGTGAATGGAATCTTGAGGACAGTCAGAGGCCATGAGAGAGTGATACTATAGTGTTTTGACGTGGTTGCGATCTCTGCGATAAGGTCCAGTTCCGGTTCGCTGTAAAATTTCCTTGCAGAAGTGTAACCGTCAAGCACAAGGGTGAATATTCCCTGAAGCATTGCTGCAACCGGAACGCCCACAAGCAGATCCAGGCCCCTGTGTCCGTCGAGCCCCAGAAAAACCGAAGCTCCTTGTTCTTTGCTCTGTACGATGATCCTCGCCAGTTGCCCGGGGGTGAAATGATGCAGGCTTTGGGAAATAAGGATGATATCACAGGAACAGTTTTCAGAAGCATCCATTGCAAATGCGTTGATGATTTTGAAGCTGACCGGCAGCTTTTGTTGCGCCGCTGTTCGATTGCAATGCTCTACGTACTCCGGGACAATATCGGAACCGGTTATTTCAACCGGCAGCGCTGATCGTTTTGCCTGTGCAGCAATTGCAAAGGCGAGGCCTCCTGCACCGCTGGCCAGTTCAAGTATTCTTGCCGGCCGTTTTTTCTCTTGCACGATTTTGTGTATAGACGGTTCAATTACCGAGATGTAGTGAGGGTAAAGCAACATCATGTTGTTCATGTTGTCAAGTGCTCTTATCATCTCGAGTTTTTTTTCTGCAGGCAAGGACGGGTCATCCATATGCTCCTGTTCGTCAGTACGGATTGACCGGTCAATGAGTTCAGTACCCAAAAAAACAGCACCAAGTGTTCGGGAAACCTTGAACCTCTCGTCAAGAAACTCCGTATGATACCGGTCGGTAACCTGTTCCAGTTCTTTTTGTGTTTGCCATTGCGGGGGGAAGGGAGATCGTTTGCGAATGTTGTCGAGTGCGATGTATCCGGCTGTTTTGAGCTGCAGCATCAGGTTCGGCTTTAATGTGTTGCATGATGTATCGGACTGCCGGGAACAACAGGAATGGTACCATTTTTAAATATATGGTTGTTCAGGTTATTTCAGAAATTCAGATTCCGGTTTGGCATGGCAGCCGTGCCGCGATCTGGTTGGGAGAAAAATTTTAAAAAATATTTTGTTATTATTGTAACTGATACTAAATTGATATCAGTAAATGTTGATATGAATGAAAGTACTGACAAAAAATACCGATTACGCCGTGAGGGCTCTTCTGGTGCTTGGCGCACATGAAGGTGATTATGTTTCCGCGAAAAGGATTTCGGATGAACAGGGCATTCCTTACCAGTTTCTGAGAAGGATCCTCCAGGAACTCGGCAAGCACGGTCTTGTGTGCACAAAGGAAGGTGCGCATGGAGGAGTGATGCTCAACCGGGATCCTGGAAGTATCGGGATCAGGGAGGTGATAGAAATCTTTCAGGGCAAGGTGGAGCTTTCGGAGTGCATGTTCCGTAAGCAGGTCTGCTCCAATCGCGCGAATTGCGTACTGCGCCATGAGATAATGAGGATCGAGCAGATTGTCAATCGGGAGTTTGAACAGATCACGATCGGCAAAATGCTTCGTGATCTGAAAGTGTTGCAAAGTGGTGGGACGAAGAATCAGGAAAAGTATGAGGGGGCGGGTGGGTGAAAAGACAACGGCAATTGTTGTCGGACATAAAAAGATCGACCCCGGTTCCTGCTGCAAAGGAGCAGGAATTGGAAATCAGGATCGGTTCTTGGGGTTGAAACAAAGACAAGCTCATCAATATTGAATAGACTAATACCAATGAAACGACAGATAGTAACCATAGACGAAACAAAGTGCGACGGCTGCGGTGACTGTATTCCCGGTTGTCCGGAAGGAGCGTTGCAGATTATCGACGGGAAAGCAAGACTGGTGAGTGATCTTTTCTGTGACGGGCTTGGAGCCTGCATAGGGACCTGCCCCCAGGGAGCGATAACCGTTGAGGAACGGGAGGCCGAACCGTATGACGAAAGGAGAGTCATGGAAGAAAGCATCGTGAAAGGTGGCCCCAACGTTATCGCCGCCCATCTCGAGCACCTGGAGTCACACGGGGAGGAGGGCTATCTGCATGAGGCTTTGACCTACCTGAAAGAAAAGGGAATTGAAAATCCCCTCGAAAACAGTTCAGGCAAACCTGCTGCAGGGCATGAAGCGTGTGGCTGTCCCGGCAGTGCACTTAAGGATTTCAGAAACAACGGGAATGCGGGTGAGCATACAGGAGGCACCGCGGATCAGAAGTCCGAGCTTGCGCAGTGGCCGATTCAGCTTCACCTCGTAACGCCTCTTGCTCCTTACTATCAGGGAGCGGACCTGCTGCTGGCGGCTGACTGTACAGCTTTTGCAATCGGGTCGTTCCACCCGGATTTTATGAAAGGAAAGAGCATCGCTATCGCGTGCCCGAAACTCGATACGGGGATAGACAGGTATGTAGAAAAGCTGAGAGCGATGATTGATCATGCCAGAGTCAATACGATCACTGTCGCAATTATGGAAGTGCCCTGCTGCGGAGGCCTTGTCTCTATTGTAGAGCAGGCGCTTGGCAAGGCATCCAGAAAAGTACCGGTGAAAAGGGTTGTTATCGGTGTCAGGGGAGAGGTGCTTGATGAGGAGTGGGTATAAAAAGTGAAAAGTAAAAAGGCAAAAGGTAAAAGGCAATTGTCAGGAATTGATTGAAACATGCTCAAGGATGCGCTTGGCAGTTACAGGGGATCCATCGAGGAGCTTGACAGGATCATAGATGAAGATCCGAACAATGCAGAAGCATACTATGACCGCGCGAATGCACGAAACTGTAGAGGAGACAGCGCAGGGGCGATTGCTGATTACACGAAGGCGATCGAGCTTGGCCTGAGGCCGCGCGAGATGTTTCTTGCCTGTGGAAACAGGGGAATAGCCAGGGTTGATATGGAAGATATCGACGGGGCAATGGAGGATTTTACAGCGGTTATCAATGCCGATCCGAAAAACAGGGGGATCTTGAAAACAGCGCTGCTTAACAGAGCCTTGCTTAAAAGGGCAACAGGTGATTACGAAGGGAGTGACCTGGATTATCAGCAGGCATTATCAATTTAGAAAAAACAAAACAGGAGAATCAAATCATGGGTATGTATTGTGATCAGTGTCAGGAAAGTGTTCAGGGCTCGGGATGTATAGCCCGGGGCGTATGCGGAAAAAATGAGATAACGGCGAAGCTTCAGGATACACTGGTATATGCACTGGAAGGTCTCGCGTTGTGCGCAGAGGCGGGAAGCGGGAAACTTCACGCGGGTCATGGGCGCTTTCTCAGTGAAGCGCTGTTCGTTACGGTTACCAATACCAACTTCGACGATGATGCGATCGTTGATAAAATTTTCGAAGCACTGGCCCTTCGTGACGAGTTGAAAGGCTCGCTCACTGAGATTCCTTCGCATGACAGCGTGACATGGACAGGCGAAAGCAAAGAAGACTTTGTCCGGAAAGCTGAAACGGCCGGTGTTGAGGCGCTGAGCGAAAACGAGGACCTTCGTTCTCTCAAAAGCCTGGTACTGTATGGTTTGAAAGGTCTTGCAGCGTATACAGACCATGCGTTTGTACTGGGCTACAACGATGAATCGATCTATGAGTTTTATGTCGGGGCTCTTGCCGCCCTGACAAAGGATATGGATGCCGATCAGTTGACCGCACTTGTTCTGGAGACAGGGGAGAATGCCGTCAAGGCAATGGCGCTGCTTGACAAAGCGAACACTGAAACCTACGGCAATCCCGAGATCACCACGGTCAAAACCGGAGTCGGCGCCAAACCCGGCATCCTGATTTCCGGTCATGATCTCCATGACATGGAAGAGCTGCTGAAACAGACCGAGGGAACAGGGGTCGATGTCTATACCCACTGCGAGATGCTTCCTGCCCACTATTACCCGGCGTTCAAGAAGTACGATCATTTCGTGGGTAATTACGGCAGCTCGTGGTGGTCGCAGGACAAGGAGTTTGATTCGTTCAACGGCCCGATACTGATGACGACCAACTGTATTGTTCCGGTAAGGGAGTCTTACAGGAGACGTATGTTCACCACGGGCAATGCGGGATATGAGGGCCTTAAACATATTCCTGCCAGGAAAAACGGTGAACCCAAGGATTTTGGTGAAATCGTCGAGCTGGCAAAAACCTGTCAGCCGCCGAAAGAAATAGAAAACGGCGAGATTGTCGGCGGCTTTGCGCACAATCAGGTGATTGCGCTTGCAGACAAGGTTGTCGATGCCGTTAAGTCGGGTGCCATCAAACGCTTTGTCGTTATGGCAGGTTGCGACGGGCGCCAGAATGCAAGGCAATATTATACCGACGTTGCCGGCGCTTTGCCTGAAGATACCGTTATCCTTACCGCAGGTTGTGCCAAGTACCGCTACAACAAGCTGCAGCTTGGTGACATCGGGGGGATACCAAGGGTGCTCGACGCCGGTCAGTGCAACGATTCTTACTCACTTGCGGTTATCGCACTCAAGCTTAAAGAGGTATTCGGGCTCGACGATATCAACGACCTGCCTGTATCATATGACATTGCCTGGTATGAGCAGAAAGCTGTTGCGGTCCTGCTTGCCCTCCTTTCTCTCGGCGTCAAAGGTATCCGCCTGGGTCCGACACTTCCGGAGTTCCTGACCCCGAATGTCGCATCGGTGCTTGTCGAGAAATTCGACATCAAGCCAATCGGTACTGTCGAGGGCGATGTCGAGGCCATGATGGCAGGGATGTAACGGCTTTTATGGATGCTGCGGAAACGTATAAGCCGGGGTTTCATGAAAAAAGCGGTCTTTTGGCCGCTTTTTTTATAGTGCCTCGGATAACGGTTTGTTGTCTGTAAGCAGAACCTCATGTTACGTTCATGTTAATATCTGTATGTCTGTCGGGTATACACGCTACATTTTCCGGTACACATGGATTCATCATACAGATAACAAAGGAGGAGGCATGCCGGAACGTTCTTGGAAAAAAATAGTGTTACTCTGCAGCTTGTTTTTACTCTCTTTCGATCTTGCCGCTGAACCCCGGTCTCATCTGAAGCATTGGGAGATTGGTGCGGAAATCTACCATGCCACGTATGAGGAGCCTGGTATCATGAAGGAAGAGGGCGTTATGCATGGTGTAAAGGGCGCTGTTTCGTTTCATGAAAAGATTGTCGGCCCGCTTGACATGATAAGGGTTGAAGCGGCATATGCCTGGGGCTCACAGGACTATACCTCACTCTGGACAGGAAACATTAACGATATTGATGTCTCGGTATTTGAAATACGGGGGATGGCCGGTCACGATATCGAGGCTGCTTCCGGGACGGTCTTGACTCCCTACACCGGATTCGGTTATCGCCGGAAAAAAGATAATGCCGGAGGTCTGGTATCCGGCACCGGGGCACTGGGATACGACAGGGTATCGCAATATTCCTATAGCCCTCTCGGTATCGCGGTTGCAGTTGACCTCGAAAAAGGATGGTCTGTGGGCGGTTTTATCGAGTATGATTTTTTCTGGGATGGGACGCAGAAAAGCTATTTCAGCGATGTTCATCCGTTGCACAGTGATCTGGTAAACGATCAGGACAAGGGGTATGGCATAAGGGCTTCATTGAAGCTTAGTAAGCAAGTGCACGGCAAGTTCCTGGTTACTATAGAGCCTTTTTTGCATTACTGGGATATTGAACAGTCCAAGCCGGGTTATTATGAGGAGTACAACGCTTTTCTCGGCAGGGTTGTTCAAAAGACAGGATATGAGCCTGAGAATTCTTCTACCGGGTATGGGATAGCCGTTTCCCTGCTCTTCTGAGGTGCTTCCCGATCCTGTTTTCAGCTCCGAGATATGTTTTCGGATTCTTCCGATTCCCATCAGTTCCGTCCGCCCGAAAAATGTTCTTTTTTTCGGGCATTCCCGCCGCTCGAGATGTAACATGTTGTTTTCATTCCTGTAATACCTGCTCAACATTCAGTCCATATATTTTAACCGTTTTAAAAACAAACGAGGCTTTCGGCTATTATCTCATAGCCCTGTTTTTCCTTTTTCTGTCAGCAGTTTTTTTAACCTAACCATGGAATGAAATCATGCAGAATACCAAAAACCGCAGGAGCTTTCTCCGAAGTTTTATGATGGGGCTTATGATGTCGATGCTGGTTGTGTCGATATCCGGTTGTGATGACGACGACGGTCCTGATGTCGTCAATGCTCCTGCAGCAACCGGCAATACTCCCAAGTACATTTTCTTCTTTATCGGTGACGGTATGGCAAACCCGCAGGTCAACATGACCGAAGCCGCTCTTGCCGATCCCAATTTCAGGATGGTCAATGGAGCTATTACTCTCGGTGCAATGAATCTTCAGCATTTCCCTGTTGCAGGTATGGCGACCACACATGCTGAAGATCGCTACATCACCGGTTCTGCTGCTGCCGCAACAGCTCTGGCAACCGGACATAAAACAACAATCGGTACCATTGCAAAAAATGCCGATCGTTCTCAGAATCTGAAATCCATGGCGAAAATGGCAAAAGAAAAGGGGATGAAGGTAGGTATTGTCTCCAGTGTAAGTATCGACCATGCTACCCCGGCCTGTTTCTACGCAAACGCTGATAGCAGAGGCGAGTATTACAATATTGCGAGCCAGATGGATGAGAGCGGTTTCGACTACTTCGGCGGCGGTTACGCAAAAGGTGATTTTGCAAGCAAAGGCCCCGGCGATGTCGATATCCAGATGCAGAACGCGGGTTACACTATCGTCGATAATCTTGCTGCTCTGAGAGGTGTTCAGCCAGGACAGAAATGCTGGGCGTATACTGACTATGATCGTGATGGAGCGCTGTTTTATGAAATCGACCGTATGGGAACCGATCACATCTCACTCGCTCAGTTCACAGAAGAAGGCGTCAGACTGCTTGACAACCCGAACGGTTTTTTCATGATGATTGAAGGCGGCAAGGTGGACTGGGCCTGTCACGCAAACGACGTTGTGAGCGCAACACACGACATGGTTGCTTTTGACGATGCTATCGGTATCGCACTTGATTTCTACAACCAGCACCCGGATGAAACGCTTATCGTCGTGACCGGTGACCACGAGTGCGGCGGTCTCTCTCTTGGGTATGCCGGTACCGCATATGACACAGCTTTCCAGTTGCTGAAACATCAGGATACCTCTTACCTGGAGTTTACCAAAGTCGTCGATGCATGGAAAGGTACCGGTAAAACCTTTGCCGAAGCTCTTGAGGACGTGAAAGATCGTTTCGGTCTTGGAGACGAAACCATCGATCCGTTACTCGAGCTGAGTAATTATGAACGTGACCAGCTTGAAGAGGCTTTTGAAGCCAGTATGGACCCTGGCTTCGTTCGCGATACGGAGGAAAAGTACCTGAAATACGGCCCTTACTATGATCCGTTTACCGTTACCGTTACTCACATCCTTAATCAGAAGGCCGGCATCAGCTGGACAAGCTATTCCCATACAGGTGTTCCGGTACCTGTCTATGCCATGGGTGCAGGTGCAGACAGCTTCAGCGGTTCCTATGACAACACCGATATAGCAAAGAAAATCATCGAGTCGGGTCAGCTCAACTAACGAGTACCCGATACATCTTTTTTCAACATTTCCTGAAAGAGCCCCTAACGGCTCTTTCAGGTTTTTTATTCCTCATGGTTATGAATAGAGAGCTTTTCAGGAAAGCTGATGTGTACTTTGCAGTATTTGTCGTTTTTGTATCCGTTTTTCTCTGGTTTCTGCCGACCGGTTTTGAAAAGCCGGAACTGAAAAAGAATACCCTGCGTGAAAAGGGAGTGGTTATATCCGTTGACGACAGTGACCTGAAACGGGTTGGGCTGATTCTGACCGGTCAGCAGGATATGGAACTCGAAATCCTTTCCGGCAGATTCAAGGGGCACAGGATAAAGGCTTCCAATGTCCTGATGGGACAAATGAGCGTTGACAAGCTGTTTCGTGAAGGTGACAAGGTGCTTGCGGTTCTGAAAACAGATGGAAAGAGCGGAGAAATCGTCAATGCCAGGGCTGCAGAACAATACCGTATCGATGTCGAACTTGCCCTGTTTGTGCTTTTTGGGTTGTTTCTTGTCGGTTATGCGCGGTGGACCGGTTTCCGCGCGCTGCTTTCGTTTGTGTTTACGGCGCTTATCATATGGAAAGTGCTTATACCGTTGTTCCTGAAGGGAGTGCCGCCGCTTCCGGTTGCTTTTCTCGTTGTGTCTGTCACGACAACCGTGATCATGCTGCTTATCACAGGTTTTACCAGAAAGGGCGCTGTTGCGCTTTCCGGGGCCATCTGCGGAGTTGCATTGACGACGTTCCTCGCTGTTGTTTTCGGGGCATGGTTCCGTATTCCGGGTACTGTCAAGGATTTTGCGGAAACGCTGCTCTACAGCGGTTTTTATTCACTGCAGCTTACCGATATCTTTCTTTCAGGTATCTTTATCTCCGCAGCCGGTGCAGTGATGGACATGGCCATGGACATAGCTGCTTCACAGGCTGAAATTGTTCAGAAACACCCGTCGATCAGTCGCAGGGAACTGATTGTTTCCGGGTTCCGGGTTGGACAATCCGTGATCGGTACCATGACGACAACCCTGCTGTTTGCCTATTCAGGCAGTTTTACCTTTGTGCTGATGGTATTTATGGCACAGGGAACACCGATGGAATATATTTTCAATGTAAGCTATGTGGCTGCGGAAATCCTGCTCACCCTTGTGGGGAGTTTCGGGCTCGTTCTGGTTGCTCCCGTGACTGCTCTGCTTGGAGGGTTTCTGTACACGGCAGGAAGCGCACCTTTGAGCAAATCCGGGTCATGATGCTACAGTCCCCAACCAGTCGACTGTGAGGAGGCCGTAACCGTTATGTGCTGCGGCGTGCAGATTGAACAGGATGCACATGAGGATAAATTTGCTACGCACCATGATTACTTCGTTGATCGGTGCTCGAAATCCTCATGTGCTACGTGTACACTCCGGTATCTCTGGCTCCGTTCGCCTCGTAGCGCTCGCGACAATTTATAGAGGTATCCATAAGTGTATGGTTATATGTTTATTTACAGGATTTTATTGTCACATGCGTGAAAAGATTTTTCCTGGCCGGTGCT
>JAKSCY010000793.1 GCA_022360355.1 Chlorobiales bacterium | reverse complement strand
TCGTAAAAGGTTCGCGCTCCGTCAAGAATGGCTTCTTCGATCTCCGCGTCGGTCACGTTCATGCACTGACAGATTACTCTGGTTTTCTCCTTGCGGACACGGTCCTGCATGCCGTTTCGATCGAAGTAGTTGTTGATGGCGGCACGAAGCGCCTTGTCGCCGAGCACGGAACAATGGATCTTGTTTTCAGGCAACCCGCCAAGCTCTTTGGTGACATCCTTTGGTGAAACGTCGAAAGCCTGGTCAAGCGTCATACCTTTGACCATCTCGGAAAGAATCGATGTGCTGGCAATCGCACTTGCACAACCATAGGTCTTCCACTGACAATCGGTAATAACCTCTTTCTCCTTGTCCACTTTGATGACAACCATCATCTGGTCGCCGCAGGAAAGGTTGCCTTCCATACCTATCCCATCGAACTCATCGGTATTTTCACCCTGAAGAATGTTCTTCGGGTTCATGAAGTGCTCCTTCAGTGTATCAGTGTACACCCAGTCACCTGGCTGCAACATGTTCTCCTCCTCTTACATAAGCTGTTGACATACTTCTTATTCTTGTTATGATCCCCGGCAGAACATCAAGCATATACTCGATTTCATCCATGGTTGTCTCCCTTCCCATGCTGATCCGGATAGAACCGTGTGCGCGTTCCGGGCTCGATCCCGTCGCAAGCAGGACATGGGACGGGTCAAGCGATCCCGACGCGCATGCCGAGCCGGTAGAAACCGCAATGCCCTGAAGATCGAGGTAAAGCAGAATAGCCTCTCCCTCTGCACCTGGAAATGATACGTTCACTGTATTCGGAATGCTCAATGTCGGATGACCGTTGAAAATCACATCATCAATCGACTTTTCGATACCGTTTTTCAGGACATCCTTCATCCCGGTCAGCCGTTTTACCTCTTCATCCATTTCCTGCGCCCGCATTTCCAGGGCTTTCGCCAGCCCGATAATCCCCAGGGTATTTTCAGTTCCCGCGCGACGTCCTTTCTCCTGATGTCCACCACGAATAAAGGGGCAATAAGGGGTACCTTTGCGCACATACAGTGCACCAATACCTTTCGGTCCGTAAATTTTGTGGGCACTCATGGTAAGAAAATCAACCCCGAGGCCATTGACATCCATAGGCATCTTCCCGATTGCCTGAACCGCATCGGTATGCATAAGTGAACCGTTTTCATGTGCCATCCTGGTGATCTCGGCTATATCCTGAATGGTACCGATTTCATTGTTCGCCGTCATCACAGACACCAGACCGACATCATCGGTCAGGTACTCCTTGAGCTGATCCATGTCAATCCGGCCATACTGATCGACATCCAGAAACCTGACTTTTGTTCCCTTGTGGGCAAGGCATTCAGATGTTTCCAGTACACAGGGGTGTTCAATTCTGGTTGTGATAATGGTTGTCCTCGTCTTGAAACCGGGCAAACAGAGGTTCGAAGCACAGGCAAAAAGGGAAAGCACGGTATTGTTCGCTTCCGAACCGCTCCCTACAAAAACAATTTCATCATCGTGTGCCCCGATGAATTCAGCAACTGTGTGCCTGGCATGTTCGACATTGGCTCTGGCTTCTCTCCCGAAAGCGTGCATGCTCGAAGGATTTCCGAACATCTCCATTGCCTCGATCATCTCCTTTTTCACCTCTGGGTGGAGCGGTGTCGTGGCGTTGTGATCAAGATATACCCCTCTTGTTTCCATAATGCGTTGTCACATTCTAAAAGTTGTCAAACTGAGCCGGTTGCACCAGAGCTTCACTCGTCGGCAAACAACCAGGTTGAAAGATAGCGTTCTCCGGTATCAGGCAAAAGTACAACAATTTTTTTCCCCCGCATATCGGAACGTTTTCCCACATGGAGGGCAGCCCACATAGCTGCACCGGATGAAATTCCGCAGAGAATTCCTTCCATCTTTGCAAGTTTCTGCGAAATATCCCCGGCTTCCCCGTTCTCCACCTGAATAACTTCATCGATAACTTCTGTATTGAGGTTGTCCGGAATAAATCCCGCCCCTATTCCCTGTATCTTGTGAGGTCCCGGCTGGCCACCGGAAATCACAGGGGAATCCACCGGCTCAACAGCAATTATCTTAACGTCCGGCTTACGTTTTTTCAACACCTCGCCGACACCGGTCACAGTCCCCCCGGTACCAACACCGGCAACAAAAACATCAATGGAACCATCGGTATCCGCCCAGATCTCTTCGGCTGTTGTCCTGCGATGAATATCGGGATTTGCAGGATTGCTGAATTGCTGCAACATGACACTGCCCGGCATTGAATCAACCAGCCGCCCGGCTTCTTCTATAGCACCTTTCATACCGAATGCGCCGTCAGTCAATACCAGTTCGGCTCCGAATATTTTGAGGAGTCTTCGCCGTTCGATACTCATTGTGTCCGGCATGGTAAGAATTAGTTTATATCCTTTTGCCGCACATGCAAAAGCAAGCGCGATACCTGTATTGCCACTGGTCGGCTCAATGATCGTCGTATCAGCCGTAATCATGCCCCTGTTCTCCGCATCCTCGATCATGGCGACTCCTATCCGGTCTTTCACGCTCGACAGCGGATTGAAGGATTCAAGCTTGGCAATAACCTCCGCCCCACCCGGTTCGTTCAGACGCTGTATGGTAACAAGGGGGGTACTACCTGTTGTTTTCGTTATATCGTCATATACTTTCATTAAAGTCGCAACTCCCGTTGAATAAAACTTCCTCAACTCAACCCGTATACCGGAATCGAGGCTCCATTAACAGCTCTCGATGCCTCGGAAACAAGAAACAGGATAACATCAGTTATCGCTTCTGGCGTAACCCAACTGGAAAAGTCCGCGTCGGGCATATTCCTCCGATTGTCAGGCGTATCAATAATACTGGGAAGAATGCAGTTAACGTTTATTCCCTCCTGCCTGTTTTCCTCGGCAAGACATTCTGTGAGCCTTATCACTGCAGATTTGGAAATAACATACGGTGCCATAGCAACCGCTCCCTGAAGCGCAGCTTTTGCCGCCACATTTACCACACTACCTTTTTTCTGTTTCCGCATAACCGGGAGAACAGCCCGGCTCATGAGAAAAACGCTTTTTGCGTTGAGGTCAAGCATGTAATCCCATGTCTCTTCGGATGTTTCGTGTACCGGCGGCCCCATGGTAAACCCGCCTGCAATGTTGACCAGTGCATCAATACGCCCAAAACGTTCCATAAGACAGCCGACCGACGACTCGATGGACGATGCGCTGACAAGATCTGTCTCAAGGCAGATCACATCCTTTTCTCCTTTCCACTGTCTGTCAACTGCATCTGCATTCCTGTCGAGAAGTGCCAGCTTCGCCCCTTCGTTAAAAAACTTTTTTGACGCAACGCTGCCAAGTGCCCCGGCGGCACCGGTTATGACAACAATTCTGCCGGATATCTCGCTCATGTTACCAGATGCCTAACAATAAAATAACCATATAATCAACTATGGATAACACAAATACGTAAATCGGACAATAAATTCCCGATTTTATGGCGGCAGTGGAAAAAGGGAGGGTTACAAAGCAGGAGAGGGTGATTCTTCACCAAGCACAATAGTCCTTTTGCTCATCGGAGGGACCTTTTCACCATTCAGGTAAAGCTCAACAAGGGGAGGACGGCCGATATTCACCCAGAACTTCTCTTTTGCCTCATAACGCAACACATCTCCTTCCCCAAACTGACCACCAGGATATTCCCTGTCCCCGTCATCAGCTACAATCTTTACCCAACTGAGATCCTTGATAACCCGGACAATCAGAACCTTCTGATAGGGTGACGTAGATGATTCGGGAAGAAATGACACGTCTTTTGCCCAATCTTCCTGCTTGACGGCAAGTTCGGATGCCTCGCCGGGAACATTCCCGGATAGTGTATCTGTATCTGCCAGAACAACTGAATCCGGCACCATAATTTCGACCTCTTGCTGAGCCTCCTCAGGTGTCACGGCCGGTTCACTTTCCGCCTGTGGAGCTGTCCCCTTGATTCCCTGAGATCCGGAAAACGTAAAAAAAGCAACGATAAGCAGAACAAGAACGATAAACACGGCACCGCCCACCAGAGTAACCGGGGAAATTTTCCCACCGGAAGAAGAGGTAACTGCACTGAACATACCGGAAAGGCGTTCACCTTTTTGACTGCCCCTCTCTTCCTCTTCTTCTGTGGCCTCCTGACGGACCTTCAGATCACTTGGAATACTGAGTTCATCCCTGCAACGCTCAAGAAGCTCACTATCATCGACCCCGACTGCCCCGGCATACTCTTTCAGAAAGGCATAAACATACGCGGCGGGTAAAAACGTCAAATTACCAGCTTCGATTTTTTCCAGGTGATCTTTCTTTATCCTTGTTTCAACGGTGACCTCCTCAAGGGAAAGCCCTCGCTCCTTTCTGGCCTGAATGAGTTTGCGTACCAGCAAGGCACCGGCAGAACCAAATGTCATTTCATCCGCCATGACATGCAAGTGGTTTATGTCATCCGTTAAATCGCCTGAACCGCACAAAATGCTCAATTTATGTAGTTTACAAAAATTAAGCCATCAGCACAATTGAAATAACAACATATTTTAGTGGCTGCCATACCGGGATGAGGCTACCGACTGCCACCTGACGCACTTAACCGTTCGGAATTCTCCCTTGCAGGTACTCCTGCAACCTCTGTTGGGGATTTTTTATCTATCTTAATTGATTAATACATTTATCTGATTTGAAATAAACTCTTAGACTGTTATACTCTCAGGCACCCTTGTGCCAACTATATGGACTCCGATATATTAGAACTATTTATATTATTCGGCCTGATCCTGGCTAACAGCTTCTTTTCGATGGCCGAATTTGCCATTATCTCTTCAAGAGAAGCCAAACTGCATGAATTGCGTGACGCGGGAATAGCCAGAGCATCCCTTGTTCTCGACCTGCTGGACAATCCCGGCAGATTTCTTTCCGCCATACAGGTAGGCATCACCCTCATCGCAACGCTTGCCGGTGCGTTCAGTGGTGTAAGCTTTTCAGCTCCCGTTGCAGAGATCATCTCCGGCATAGAACCCCTCGCACCTTACAGTGAAGAACTGGCACTTGGGCTGGTTGTCGTGGGCGTCACTTATTTCACCCTGATCATCGGTGAACTTGCCCCGAAAAAAATCGCTTTACAGCATCCGGAGCAGATAGCGATCAAAATCGCCCGCATTATCGACATCATCTGCCGTTTCAGTGCTCCGGTAGTACACCTTATCAACGGCTCAACAAACATCGTCCTTAAAATAATCGGCATTAGAAATATCGAAAAACCTCTTGTGAGTGATGAAGAGGTCATGCTCATGATAAAACAGGGCGCAAAGAAAGGCGTGTTTGAGTCAGTAGAATATGAGATGGTATCGAGAATATTCCGTATGAGCGACAAGAGGGCCAGCTCCATGATGACACCGAAAAGCGAGATCGAATGGCTTGACCTTAACGCTCCCGAAAAGGAACTGATCTCCAAAATGCAGGCGAGCGGCCGGTCACGCTTTCCGGTTGCCGAAGGAAACCTTGACGACCTGAGAGGTGTTGTCCGTTCACTCGACCTTGTCAACAAACAGTTGCTCGAACCCGGAAACCTCAAGGCAACCATTCACAAAGCAATGAAACCGCCTCTGTTCGTTCCGGAATCCGTCCCCGCTTTCCAGGTGCTTGAGCTTTTCAAAGAGAACAGAGCGCATCTTGCGCTCGTAATCGATGAACAGGGGTCGGTGCAGGGCGCCATAACACTGACGGATGTGCTTGAAAGCATTGTCGGAGATATTCCTGCCGACGATCTTGAAGGAAGTAAAAAAATTGTACGCAGAAGTCAGCGCACCTGGATCGTCGACGGCCTGCTCCCTGTTGATGATTTCATCACAGAATTTGATCTCGACAATTTCCTCGATGAAGAAGATCCTCGATACGATACCATGGGCGGCTTCCTCATGACCAAACTCGAGAAAGTTCCTTCAGTAATGGATACCCTCGAGTGGCAGGACATGCTTTTCAAGGTGATCAAAATGAACGGGCAGCGGGTGGGAAAAATACTGGTGATTTTCAATAATGAAGACTCGAACGGAACCGCAAAAACCTGACATCTGCATTTCCTGCTTTTCCCGGTTGCCTGCTGATTCCGGCCTGTTTCCCCTCCCTCTCATCTGGAACAGTTTGGTGCACAGCAATTAGAGCTTCCATATTCGGTCAACATTACGTATCTTCGGTCACGAATTCATGCATAATGACCTAAGACTAACAATCAACAACAACATATACAGATGGAAAGAACGCTTACCATTCTTAAACCTGACTGTGTACGCAAACAGCTGACCGGTGCGGTAATCGACAAGATCGAACGTGCAGGCTTTCGCATTGTTGCCATGAAAAAAACAAAGCTGACGAAAGAAACTGCAGGGGCATTTTACGCCGTACACCGTGAAAGGCCTTTCTTCGTGGAACTCGTCGAGTTCATGTCCTCGGGGCCATGTGTTCCGATGATACTTGAAAAAGAAAACGCCGTGGAAGATTTCCGCAAACTCATCGGGGCAACCGATCCGGCTGAAGCTGAAGAAGGAACCGTCCGCAAGCTCTATGCAGACAGCAAAGGAGAAAACATCGTGCATGGATCAGACTCGGATGAAAATGCACAGATCGAGTCTTCATTCTTCTTCTCGACCGAAGAAGCCGTCCGTGTGAACAACTGATCGTGAAGTTACCTTAAGAAGGCAGGGAATACCTTTTTTGTTTTTTGCCATCGAGCCGTTCTACCTTTCACTGCAGTTCGTTGCCCATCAGCATTAGCGGCCTAGTACTCTCCCGATTCTTTGTACGGGACAAGACCTTGTCCCGTCCGCTCATTGCAAAACCCTCTTCAAACATTTTCTCTGCAAGTTCCCACCGCTTTTTTCCGGCCTTGAGCATAACAAGCACCATATCCCTGTTTCCTTTTTTTGCACGGGCAATAAGGCATCTGCCTGCCCTCAAAGTATATCCGGTCTTGATGCCAACTGCATACTGATACTTCTCAAGAAGTTTGTTACTGGATTTAAGGGAGTATTTTTTCTTTGTTTTCTGCTCGTAAAACAATGCTGAATCAAGTGCGGCAATACGGTTAAAAATTTCATTGCCGATCGCGTACTCGGTGAGCCGCAGCAGATCGCTCGCCGTTGAGTAATGCCCCGCATAGAGATCCCTGTCATACCCTGCAGGATTGGTAAAGTGCGACTGCTTCATTCCTATCTCTCTTGCCCGGCGGTTCATTATCCCGGCAAAACCGTTGACACTTCCTCCAAGATGGATCGCTATGGCAAAGGCTGCATCATTGCTCGATCGTACTATCGATGCTTTGACAAGGTCCACAAGACGTATCTTCTCTCCTGTTTCAAAGCCTGCTTTTGTCGGCTCCACGGCTGTCGCTTCTTTTGGAATGTCAACCACGTCACCAAGCTTGCCGCTTTCAATCGCGATAATAGCGGTAAGTATTTTCGTCAGGCTCGCAGGCTGTATCCGTTTTCGGGTATTTTTCGACATAAGCACTCGAGATGTACCGAGGTCTTTGAGGATGTAGGAATTTATTTCCTGCTCAATGTTCAGGCTGTCTGTTTCCGTGACCGGCTTTGCGTAAGAAGGCACCTGCACGGCAAGCATCATACAGGCTATAAACGTGAGAACGGAGATACAATGTACTGATCTTGATCTGCTCATGGTTTATTGCTCCTCCCCGGGTTCATCACAGGGAACAGGATTTTTCAATGTGTTGAGATACTCCTGGAAAGTTTCGCCGTAAATCTCCCAGACAGTAATAAACAGGGCGGCGATAACAGGCCCTACTATGAACCCCGCTATGCCAAACAGACTTATTCCGCCGAAAGTACCGAAAAAGATCAGAAGTTCATGCATTTTGGTGTCCCTCCCAACAAGAGTCGGTCTGAGAATATTATCAATACTGCTTACCAACAGGCCGCAGAAAAGCAACAAGCCGGTCGCAGCCACATATTCCCCGGTCGCATAGAGATAAATAACCGCCGGACCCCATACAAGCCCCGACCCTATAACCGGAATGATCGACAACACCGTCATTACCGCACCCCAGAATACAGCGCTGTCAATTCCGGCGACCATCAAGGCAGCACCGGCAAGACTGCCCTGAATAATGCCGATCACAAAAGTCCCTCTGATGGTCGCTCCGGTAACCGAGGTAAACTTCTCGAGCATACGCGACTGGTCGCGTTCACTGAGAGGGAGATAGTACAGTATTTTCCTGAGTAATTCCCTGCCGTCCTTGAGGAAAAAAAACATGGTATAGAAAAAAACAAACATCATAAACAGCGTATGCACCGTCGACAGGGTAAAAGAGGAAAGATTCTCAAACAGGAACGTGCTCATTTTTCCAACCAGCTCACCAACGCGCTGCAGGATTTCATCGCTGTATTCGCTGATGGTTTCGGAGTATGGCAATGCACTGACAATATCATGAAAAGCCGTTGGTTCTTCGAGCCGCTCTTCAATCCATGGGCCAACCGAACGGCTGACTTTTATCGCCTGTGCGGCCACGATACCAAGCAGGGCAAGCAAAGGAAAAATCAGAATCAGTGCTATAGTGAGAATCGTCATCGCCGAACTCAGGCTTTTCCGTCCCCTGAACAAAGCCTCAAACCGGCGGTACAACGGCATTGCGAGCCCCGAAAAAATAGCGGCAATAAGAATAACCATGAGAAAGTTGTAAACCATGGACACAAAAATCGCCGAAATCAGCAGGACGAAAATCAGCAGAATGATATTGTTGAGCAGCGTCTTTTGCATAAGCATTTTGAGTCTATCCCTTTATATTTTATAATCCGCAATCGGTCTGCCCGTTCACGAGAAGCTGTGAACGAACCATGGCAACAGCAAAAACACCTGCTGTTTCCGCACGCAGGATCGAACGGCCAAATGAAACCTCCCGAAAGCCCTCTTTACGGGCCTGCTCTATCTCGCCCTCGGTAAATCCACCCTCACTTCCAACTATAAACAACACACTCCTGCCGGTGAATGATGCCTCCGGGGTAATTTCCGACGACTCATAAGGAATCATTTTCATGTCATACCCCTCAAGCTGAAGCACTTCTTCAAAATGAAGCGGCGCGGTGATTTCCGGGAAATAGTACCTCTTTGTCTGACATGCAGCGGAAACAATAACCTTCCTCCAACGCTCCAGCTTCCTGTTTGCTTTCTCTGATTTTAGCCGACACACTGTTCGCTGACTTATCATGGGAACAATCCCGGTGACACCAAGTTCGGTTGCCTTTTCGAGGAAAAAATCAAAACGGTGTGACGATTTCAGAAGCGACATGGCAACCGTCACTTTTTCAGAAGCACAAGGTATATACTCTTTACTTACAATCGCCGCCGTAAGATCGTTCCTGCCGATCTTCGTGATATCAGCCTTTATCGAAAGCCCTTCACCATCGGTAAGAAGTATAGCCTCCCCCTCTTTCTTTCTGAGAGACTTCGTAATATGAAAAAATTCCTCTCCTCCGACAGTAAGCGTTCTTCCGGAAAGATCTATCCGTTCCGACGGTGTATAAAAAAGGTCCATAGCTTCCTGCTCCTGGTAGGTGCTACAGTTGTCAAGCAGCAAGTGCAACAGTTGCAAGCGAGATATTGACAGCTCCGGCAGATTCGAGAGCGTGCATAACAGCAGCCGCAGTAGCACCTGTTGTGAGAACATCATCAACAAGCAAAATGTTTTCCGGCACAATGTTGCCCGACGGGACAAACGCGTCCTTGACATTGCTCTGTCTCTCCTGTGGAGACAACCCGGCCTGGGGGCGTGTGTATTTTTTGCGAATCACAAGATCCGGCCGGACATCCTTTCGGAGAATGGTTGCTGCTGACCGGGCAATAATCTCGGACTGATTGTACGTCCTTTCTACAACTTTCAACCGGTGAAGCGGAACGGGCACAATGCAACCGAACCGGTTATCGGCACCGGATCCTGCTATCATTTCAGCGAGAAGCATCCCGAAAACCTCTCCGAGCCTGTGTACCCCTTCATATTTCATCGCATGAATAACCCTCTGCAGCCTGTCGTTTTTATGAAACCTGTAGAGTGACCATGCCCTTTCGGGATAATTGCCTGTCGGGCAGCTGTGCCCGAACCTTTCCTGTATCGCACAACCTGCTGCATCCGCATCGGAAAACGCATCAAAGGTTGCGATACATTCCGGGCAGATGCCTTTCTCTTCTGAAACAAGAAGAGAGTGGCATCCGGCACAGACACGAGGATACAAAAGATGGAGCATTTCATCAAACATTACACCCCCTCTCATGCTATAGAAGAAAAACAGAGTGCGGCTGCACCGTATACTCCTGCCCTGTTCCCGAGAGCAGCAGGAACCAGCTCCATTCCCTCATGCATCGACGGGAGCGTTGATTGTTTCATCTGTTTGAATGCGGGGGAAAAGATGAGGTCGCCCGCTCCGGAAATACCTCCACCCACAACGAATTTACGGATATCCATCAGCGCGATCACCCCTGCCAAACCAACTCCGAGAATAGTACCCACCTTGCTCCATACCTCTCTGGCGACAGGATCGCCACGATAAGCTGCTTTCTCAAGAGTTCTCGGCGAAAGGTTGCACAAATCCCTGCCGTGAATATCTTCAGCCCATGACACCTTTTCGTTGGAGTGGTACATGTCGAGCCCCATGGAAATAATACCCTTCTTACCAATAAGACTTTCCACCGATCCCCTTAAACCAGCATGCACCCTCTCTCCGCTGTAATCAACTGCCATACACCCGATCTCCCCTGCTGTACCGTGTGTACCTCTGTACAGCTTCCGGTCAAGAATTATCCCGCCGCCAACACCTGTCCCCAGGGTGATCATCATAAAATCCCTGAATGCCTTCCCCGCTCCGAAAACAGCTTCGCCACAAGCCGCTATATTGGCATCATTTTCAAGAATCGGCAGGCAGTTTATGGCATGGTCTCTGATGAGAACCTTTTGCAATTCGCTTTTCAACGGGTACTGTTTCCAGCCGGGAAGGTTCGGAGGATAACTGAGAATCCCTCTTTCATTGTCGACAGCTCCGGGCGCACCAAGTCCTATACCCGCAAAATGCTTTTCCCCGAGCCGTTCCCTGAACCGGCTGTACATGGAGAACGCAAGCGACGCAATATGCTCGACGACACCTTCAGGCCCTGCCTCGACTCGCGTAGGATGCCGTTCATGCTCAAGCATCCCGGCAGCCTCATCGATAACAGCTATTTTAACAGCCGTTCCACCCAGATCTATCCCCAGCGCCCATCGTGACATTCCTTCATTTCCCTCCTCACTCTCACCTGAATTGACCGGTTCAGGACTTGAACGGCCGAATATACTTCCTCTTTGCCGAACCATTGCCAAAGAAATGCAGTATCTCATTCACCTCCGGGGTACATTTGCACTCCTGATCCACCTTTTCAAGCGCGTTACCCAGGAGCAAACCGGACTGGAAAATAATCCGGTAGACATCACGTATATTGTCGATCTGTTCTGAAGAGAACCCCCGCCGTTTAAGACCGACAATGTTCAACCCTTCAAAACGAAACGTGTCGTGGCCACCTGCCATGACATAGGGAGGAACATCAAGAGAAGCCCTCGATATCCCTGCAACCATGGCATATTTGCCGATACGGACAAACTGGTGAACACCGGCAAGACCGCCTACAACAGCATAATCCTCTACCTCACAATGACCCCCGAACTGGACCGAGTTCACAATAATGACGTGATTTCCTATAATACAGTCATGACCGGCATGGACATAGGCCATGATAAGGCTATCGGAACCAACAACCGTTTTACCGCTTGCCTTGGTACCTCTGTTCAGGGTGACATACTCCCTGATAACCGTGCGGTCCCCCACATGCAGGTATGTTTTTTCCCCCTCAAACTTCAGGTCCTGAGGAACGGTTGCAAGGGTTGCACCGGCAAAGATTTTGCATTCCCTGCCTAACCGCGCCCCTTCGGCAATCTGCACGTGCGGGCCGATTTCGGTCCTATCTCCGATAACGACATCACCTTCGATAACCGTATATGGACCGATTGAAACTCCAAGACCGATTTCAGCCTCTGTACTGACTATTGCTGTGGGATGTATAAAAGTTTCCATCAATGGCTGCTTTATTCATTCAGTAATTCAATCCTTTTCTCATCGATCTCTTCGAAAAGCTGATCGAGAATCTCTTCAGCTTCCCCTGTCCTGCCGACCTCACGCAGGGCAAGTGCCAGAGCATAATAGACCTGCGGAGTTTCTCGAAGAGAGGTCTTACCGGCAAGCCCCTCGAGAAAAGCAATATACGGATCTGCCTTTTCCTTTTCACCGAGTGAAACATAGAGAGAAACAATCGAAGCAGCAACCCCGGGATCAAGACCGTAGCGCTCCAGAGGCAGCACCTCCTGAGATTTGTCCAGCGCCTCAATCGCGAGATGTTTTCTGCTCGCTTTCCGCAGATTTCCCTTGCCATCTCTCACGTTGAGTTCTCCTTCCGGATTTTTTGCAAGTTCAACCGCCAGACTGGCAAATAGAGGTTTGTAATTTCCACTCAGCCGACGGGAGGTTTCTTCGATATACACCGCCGGATTATTGAGATTACGGTAACGGAAAACACTGCAAAGGTTTGTCCAGAGTTGCGAAGCACCGACAAAATTGCCGTCTTCAGTGTTTTTCGCCGGAACGACCTTGTAGACCAGCCCGTCCAGCCGAAGGTACTCGTCAATACCGAGCAGATTGTCACGGCCGACAGTAACGGCAAAACAGATCGGGCGCGTGGCGAAATTGTTCATCAGGATTTCATACACGGCAACATCCTGAGGCCGAAGAAAACCCTGCCCCCGAAAGGTAACACTTGGCATGATCTGCCACCGTAACGTATCGACAAGAGTCTCCGGAACATCGAGACCGGCTGCCTTGTACTCCTTGACAAGCTCCTCCTTTCGCTGGCCGGCAGGAAGATCGACTTCGACCGGTTGTATCGCAACATAGCTGATCTCTCTGAGTTCTTCGTCACTCAGGCTGAATACTATTTTTTTCGCCCCGTTCGGAGAGGTGTTTTTCAGCTGTTCAAGGTACCACCCCGTGTTTGCAAGACTGAGATTCACAACGCGAACGTCGGTGCGAATACCTTCTACCTCCTGCAGATACCATAGGGGAAAAGTATCGTTATCACCGTTGGTAAACAGTATCGCATCCTTTTCGCAGCTCTGCAGTATGTTCCATGCCCAATCCCAGGGGACATAGTTTCCTGAACGGTCATGGGTGTGGTAGTTTGCAAAAAGCATCCTGCCGTTTACAAGAAGCAACAACCCGCCCAGAGCAGCTATCGTCAGAGTCTGGCGAATCGCTGCTTCGGATATCCCTTTTCGAATCCTCGAAAGAAGGCTTTCCGCACCAATGCCGATCCAGACGGCAAAGGCAAAGAAACTACCCGTATAACTGTAGTCCCTTTCCCTCGGCTGAGGTTCAGTCTGATTAAGGTAAACAACAAGTGCTGCACCGGTAAGAATGAACAGTGCAGTAACAACGGAACCCATTTTCCATTCCCGGCGGATATGTGAGACTGCCCCGAAAATCCCGACAAGAAACGGAAGCCCCCAGAGCTGCGACCAGTCAACGCCCGCACCCTCCGACTCACTCTCCCTGCCGATGAACTGCCATCCGAGATACCGGAGGTACATGTGGCTCACTTGGTAACGGAGAAAATAATCGGTATCACTGCCGTACTGCTGGTAGAAATACTGGTGCAGAGGATCAACGGACCAGCGCCGGGGCCACAGAGGAAAATCACCGTACTGCTCACGGTTCAGGTACGAAAAAAAGGCTTCCCCTGTTGAAGGGTTGTTTTCATTGATAGGCGGCGAGGCATTCGCACGTACATAGATGAGCGCATAAGAGGTATAGCCGACAATAAGCAGAAATAGGGACATGCTTATCGTATGCAACAGTCTGAGCCGTCTGGTATGGGCATAGTACACAACATAGATGATCCCGCCAAGCAAGAACACCATGCCACTCCATGATGCATACTGCATGAGCACCGGCAACCCCTTGATGATGCCGATATACACCAGAAGAAAAGCTGCAGAACCCGCAAGCATCATCATCAGAAAAGAGAGAGGGGTAACCTCGTATTTTTTGTAATAATACACCATGATAACGGCAAAGATCGTCAGAAGACTCAGCAGATGCACCCCTATCGACAATCCGATCACGTACATTGCGGCCATAAGCCAGCGCTCGCTTCCTTCTTCATGCTCCTCATCGTACCATCGGACAATGAACCAGACAGCCAGAGCGGTAAAAAACAGCGACGGAGCATAGACTTCCGTTTCAACCGCATTGAACCAGAAACTGTCTGAAAACGCAAGTGAAAGCGCTCCAACGGCGGCACCGCCGTAAGCCGAAAGTTTTTCCAGGGTATCCCATGAACCGGGTTCGGTTTTCCTGTACATGACAATCAACCGGACTATAACCAGATAGGTGAGCATCACGGTTGCCGAAGCCGAAAGCGTACTTAAAAGATTGACCCGCGCACCGATGTCCTCAAAAAACGGGATCATGGAAAACAATCTGCCGACCAACAGGAAAAAAGGCGCACCGGGGGGATGAGGAACACCGAGGGTATAGGCTGTAGCGATAAACTCCCCGCAATCCCAGAAAGAGAGCGTAGGAGCCATGGTCATCAGGTATATGACTTCAGCCAGCACAAACAACGCTGCAGCAATACTGCGGTTTATCATTTTGTGGTTCATATATCTGTAACGGATAACAAAGGAAAGTCACAAATCAAAAGCAAAAAGTCAAAAAAAGACCGGTGTTCCCAAAAAGTACCGATTCACAGCAAAAGCAACTCCTCAGCCACCTTGTCGGCAAAAAGAAACCCTTTCCTTGAAACCTTTATGACACCTTTTCGTATTTCGAGCAACCCCTCCTGCCTGAAATGCTCCACGATTTCCAGCACCTTTTTGCCGCCTCCATGATAATCCAGCAAACCATCGATTTCGAGCCCGGAAGAAAGCCGCAATGAAAGAAAAATTTTCTCATTGATCCGCGCCTCTTCAGACAGTATTTCGCTGGACTCCCGAGCTTCACGCGGAGATGCGAGGTAACGCACCATACTGCTCACATTCGCGCAGCGCCGTTCCTGCCCTCCTGTTTTATAGAACGAATGCGCTGAAGGACCGAACCCAAGATACGATTCCCTGTGCCAGCATCCCAGATTATAACGGGAAAAGAACCCCGGTTTTGAGAAATTCGAAACCTCATAGTGTTCAAAACCCTGTTCACCAAGCTGTTCACACGCCATACCGTACATCTCAGCCTGCACCTCGTCACCGGGAAGAGTTACCAGTCCCCTCTTTACCTGACGCGCAAGGAAGGTTTTTTTCTCCAGAGCAAGCATATAGACGGAAATATGCGGAACACCGGCTGATAGGGTGCACCGGAGGTCACGTTGCCAGTCTTCGGCTGTCTCCCCCTGTGCACCGCACATAAGATCAACGCTGACATTACCAAACACCTTCATTGCCTCCTCGGTCACTCGGGCCGCATCCTCCGCAGTATGGCATCTCCCCAATGCCCGTAGCTTTTCAGGGACAAAAGACTGCACACCGATACTGAGACGATTCACACCCAAAGCCGCCAACCCGTGTAATTTTTCAGAGGTAAGATCTTCAGGATTGGCCTCAACGGTAATTTCGATGTCATCGCTCAGTGAAACGAAGCGAGATGCAGTTTCAAGCCACCGTCCAAGATAATCTGTATTTACATATGATGGAGTTCCTCCACCGAAATGAACGGAACGAATTGTTCTGCCGTAAAACGCAGCAAGTCGTGCCGCCGTCTCTTCGTATAGAGCGGTAAAAAAACGCTCCTGAGGATCCTGCCTCGTTACCAGGAAAAAATCACAATAACTGCACCTGGCCCGGCAGAATGGAATGTGTACGTAACAATGCAAACCCAAAAGCTGTTTTTACTTGTCACCTGTTATCTCGTCACTGCTTAATACATACTCCGTTATGGCCTGGTAGAGATTATCCGCAACGAATTCCGGTGTAATCCCGCGTTCACGGCAGAGCGCTTCCTCTCCGTGACCTGTCCTGACAAGAATTGACCGGAGACCTGCACGTAAACCGCATTCAACATCAACCGTTTTATCACCGATAAAAAACGACTGCGTTTTGTCAACTTCAGCACCAGAGGCAAGATAATCGGCAATCGCCCGGTCAACCATACCGGTTTCAGGTTTTCTGCACCAGGCAAAGCGATCGTATTCGGGATGCGGAAAATCCGGATGGGTAGGGCAGTAGTAACTCCGGTCAAATGAAGTATTCCTGAAGGCAAGCAGTTCATTCAGGTAAAGATGAATATCCTCGACCTGCTCGGGAGTAATAATACCTTTAGCAATACCAGCCTGGTTTGTGACAATGACGATTTCGTAACCGGCCTGTTTGGCGAGGGCGATAGCAGTATCCGCCCCGTCAATCAACTGGAACTGCTCTCTTGTGGTTACATAGGTGCCTATATCACGATTGATCGTACCATCTCTGTCAAGAAACAATACCTTTACCTTTCTCACCATGCTCTCATTCACGCTCAAGCAGACTGCTGTACATCAGGTTATATTTTCCTGCAGACTTCTTCCATGTCAACTTCCTTTCCATATTGTCCGTCACGAGCGTTGTCCAGCGTTCCTTATCGTTATAGACCGCAAGAGCCTCCCTGACCTTGTCGGCAAGAGCTTCCGGACTGTAGTCATGAAATGCAAAACCCGAACCGTCACTCTTGGCGTCAATCTCGTCGATAGTTTCAGCAATACCGCCTCCTGCATACACAATCGGCACAGCTCCGTATCGCATCGCGAAAAACTGCATCATACCGCACGACTCAAATTTTCCAAGCATCAGCAGCATATCGGATGAAGCCATGATCTGGTGAAAATAAGCGTCGCTGAACTCAAAAGAGAGTCCGAGCTTGCCCTCATACTCCCTGGCAAGGGATTGCAGTTTCTTCTGGATATCCTTGTTTCCCGATCCGGAAATAACCATCTGAATATCGAGATCCATAAGCTTTTCGAGCGCATCGAGCAGCAGTTCGATCCCCTGATACCGGTCAAAATGTATCACAGTGCCTACCAGGGGTTTTTCCTCATCAAACGGCATCTTCAGTTCTTCGAGCAGAAACTTCTTGTTCTCACGTTTTTCATCAAGCCGGTCGATATCAAACCTCTTCTTGATAAGCTTGTCAGCGGATGGATTCCACTGTTTGCCGTCGAGTCCGTTGGTAATTCCCTGAAGATGATTACCGCGAGAAGCAAGCTCCTTGTCTACCCCGTATGCAGCTTCAGTGTTACTGCTGATAAGCTCGGCGTACCTGCCCGATGTCGTTGAAACAGTATCAACATGCTCGATACCGGTAAACAGCATATTCACCGTATCACCCTCGTTATGCAGCCCCTCGACTATGCTTTCCGGGAGCAGTTTCGTAAACGGTTTCAGGGGAAACACACCCTGACGGTGCGCGTTATGGACAGTCAGAACTGTTCTGATACCCCTGAAAAACTCATTGTCGGCATATACGGTTTTGAGCAACAGAGGCACCAGACTTGCGTACCAGTCATGAAAATGAATGATATCGGGTCTCCAGCCAAGCCGCTGTAACGTTTCAAGAATACCGAGATTAAAGAAAATAACCCTCTCGGCGCTGCCCTTGAAATCATTCCCCTGGGACATATCGGTAAAAAGGCCGCTACGCTTGTAATACCTCTCGTTGTAAAGGAAATATGTCTGTATTTTGCTTGACGGAAGAGCAGTAACCTTAACGTGAAGCAGATCTGTCTTGTCTTTCAGGGGAACCTTTATATCTGAAAGCCGCAAGACATCATGGAGGCGAAACTTGCGATCATTGATCACACCGTATTTAGGCATCATTATGCGTGCTTCACAGCCTTCATCTTCCATGGCCTGGGGAAAGGATGCCATGAAATCGGCCAGAGAACTGACCCTTACAAATGGAGAAATTTCACCTGACACATAAAGAACCTTGCAAGTGCTTCTGGACATCTATATCGTAAACAATCTGTTATTTTTTTCTCAAAATATTTTCATAGAACTTCTTAGCTTTTTAATTTACGACTTTTTACGTTGATTTACAATCCAGGCCGGGCCCGCTAAGGAGTCACTCCATGAAACCTCTATCGCTCTGCATCGCCCTGTGCTTACTCCTTACGGCATGTGCGCATGATCGCCCACCGACAGGAGGCCCGAGGGATAACGAACCTCTGGAGATTCTTTCCGTGAACCCGCCCTCCTCTTCCGTCAACATCTCTCCCGAACGAATCCATTTCAGCTTCAACCGGTATGTAACCGCATCGTCTCTGAGAAACGCATTGGTTTTTTCTCCGGCGATCACCGACTACACCCTCAACGGAAACGGCACTGAAGCCGAAATAGTGTTCCGAAAACCACTGGAAACAAACAAAACCTATACGATCACTCTCAACACCTCACTGAGAAGCAGCCGGGGCAACGTATTGCTTCAAAGCTATACCTACGCATTCTCAACAGGGCCGGAAATAAACCGGGGCATCATTGCGGGACAGGTCTTCTCGAACGATACCCGACCTCTGCCCCGCGCGTTTGTTCTTGCCTATGCCGTGTCAAAAGACGACTCTCTTTCCTTCAACCCTTTTGAGCGAAAACCTGATTACAGCGTACAAACAGGCTATGACGGGAGATTCACACTCGACTATCTTGCCGAAGGAAACTATCGGCTGATTGCCCTGCAGGACAGCAACGGCGACAAGAAACTGAACCCCGGCAGCGAGTTCTCCGGGACAGGGTACCGGGAACTGGTCGGGACAGGCACCTCGGACAACCTGTTCAGACTTGCTGAGCCAGCAGGTCATCCGAAACTGATCTATTGCACCTCGCCCGCAGGCAATGTTCTTGAAATAAGCTTCGACCGTCCTTTTCCTGTTGAAAATTTCAAGCTCTCCTCAGTTGCCGTTCTCGATACAGTGCGGAATACCGTGTTGCCTGTCAAAGGGTTCTACAGCGTAAAAGCAACTTCCCGCGCAAGAACTTTTCGCATCGTTACCGGCTCGCTTGAGAAGAAATCCGGATACCGTATAACCTACTCTCCGGGCGACGGCGGACAGACCTCGTCAACTGCATGCAGGGGAAACGACAAACAGGAAAAAGAGACCATTGCAATAACGCAGCTTCTGCCGAAAAACGGTACCGCAAAAGCGTTCCTTGCTCCAACCCATCCTGAACGAGGCCGGACGGTTGACGTCTCCTTCAATATACCGGTTGAACAGGAATCTCTCGAACGCGCAATATTGCTCTACTCCCTTAACGGAGAGGACCCCACGCCTCTCGCCTTCACGGCCCAGCCGATAGATGACAGGCGCTACACCCTGCAGGTAAACCCTGCTTTCCGCAACGGCAACGCTTACCGCCTTGACATACAGCTGGAAAACCTCATTGGTCTCAACGGAGAACGGGCTTCCGATTCACTTGTAACATCTGCATTTACCGTAGCGGATTCCGAAGATTTCGGCACCATAACCGGAACCGTATCAGGAGGAACCGGAACAGTCATTGTCGAAGTGCTCGATTCGATGAACAGGCTGCCCCGTAGAACGGTTGTCCAGAGGAGTGACAGCAGTCCAGCCGATTTCAGCATCGACGAACTGGCACCCGGAAAGTACACACTCAGGGCGTTCATCCCTCGATCAGAGATGCAACCGGGCACGAAACCATCATGGAGCCCCGGCAATATCTATCCATTCGAACCCGCGGACCTCTTTACCGTCAACAACGATACGGTAACCGTCAGAAAAGGGTGGGAGACGGAAAACGTCAATCTTGTTTTCCCTGCCATGGTACCTTTAATACAGCCATATTCACCGTCAAACCCATAACCAATCACGAATGACAGCTTCTGCAAAAATCGGCCCCAACTCCATCATCCAAACCGTCG
>JAKSCY010000462.1 GCA_022360355.1 Chlorobiales bacterium | reverse complement strand
CAAAGGGCACCCAGTTTTTTATCTGATCAAATCCTTCCTCACCCTCATCGATTACAGGAGTAGCATTTATGACAAGGTCAAACTTTGCTGAATCCTGCGGATTAAATGTGTACTCACATCTCATTTCTTCAGAGATCCTTTTCACCCTATCAGCGTTTCTACCTGTCAACGAAACGGCAATACCTGCATCTCTAAAAACTGCTGCAATTGCTCGCGCAGTTCCACCGACGCCAACAACAAGAGCATTCTTGAATGTCGTATCGGGGTATTTCTGAACGATTGCGTCAAACATACCGGTACCATCAGAATTGTGCGCAAATATTTCATTTTCTTTAAATACAATAGTATTCGAAGCTTTTGAGGACTTGGATATCTTGTCTCTGCGATGCGCGCAAAAATAAGCTGCATCTTTGTGAGGCGTCGTGACACTCACTCCTTTGAGCCCGGACAGTGTTGCGAATGAGATGAATTCTTCGAAATCGTCGACATGAAAGGGCAAATAAACGGCATTGATCTTGTTTTTCGCAAATAGATTGTTATGAATCACCGGTGATAATGAGTGAGAAACTGGTTTCCCCGCAATGCCATAGACATGCCAATCCGAGCGTAATTCATTGATGCGGTAACGTTCGACCCCAAGATCTAAAGTGAGTTGCCCTTCGCCGGTCGTTCTGGCACCAGGAACAGAAAAGAAATTTATTGCTGACCCGAACGAGTTGGAAAGAATCCTGCTATAGAGTCCTTTCTCCCCTGAACAGAAGGCAATTATCTTTTTCCCTCTTTCATTAAAGCGTTTGACCAAATCAAGAATTCTTGTGTTGTCTTTCCATTCGCTACCGCTTGGAACAAATTTCACTGCAGACGGTCCAGCTTTGAACGCTCTGTTTATTGTGTTTTCCCATTCTTCATAATGGAGTGATTTGGTATGCATAGAGAGGATAAACGCTTGACCCTTATGCTGATGTATCAACTGTTCAGCAGCGGTGCCAAACTCGACATTTAGATATAAAGGATGATATTTGAGGCATTTCTCCAAAATAGAAACTCTATCCCCTTCCGATCCGGTAAAATATCCACCCTGGTCTGCGGGCCTGCATGTGATAATGAACGGTCGGTCCAGCTTTTCCAGTGCGGCTTCCAGCTCAACAAAAGATTCAACGGAATCAATCCGTAATTCAACGACATTTATTGCTTTCGGGAATTCAGAAATGGCATTAACGACGTGTTCAATGTCTTCAAGGAATACAGATGCACAAATCATGACGT
>JAKSCY010000264.1 GCA_022360355.1 Chlorobiales bacterium | reverse complement strand
GACGATGGGCGCGGGAAACATCTGGAAGGTAGCCGATGAGTTGGTGCAGCGGCTTGGAGGCCATCTGCCAAGCTGACGTTCCCTTGCGGGATCATACCTGGTACGGGCTGGGTGGCCCCGCCGCCTGGCTGGTTTCGCCGCGCGATGAATCCGAGTTGGCGACGGTGCTGGCGCGCTGCACGACGGAGAAAATGCAGTGGCGAATCCTCGGGCATGGTGCGAATCTCCTGGTGCCGGATGATGGCTTCCAAGGCGTCGTCATTCGGCTCGCCGGCGAAGTTTGGGAGCGCGTCGCGTTTCGGCCGCCGCTGGTGGAAGCGGCGGCCGGGATGGATTTCCCGAAGCTTGTGAAACACAGCCTGGAGCGAGGGTTGGTCGGGCTGGAGAACCTGGCGGGAATTCCGGGGTCGGTTGGGGGCGTGATCCGCCAGAACGCGGGTGGGCGTTACGGGACGATCGCGGACTACGTGCGTCAGGTGCGCTTGCTTGGCGCGGATGGCGAGGTGCAAGTGCGCGCTGCGACGGAGATGGCCTTCGCGTACCGCAGCAGTCAGCTCGACGGCGGCGTGGTGGTCGCCGCAACATTGGAGTTACAGACCGGTGACAGCACCGCGGCACTGGAGCGGCATCGCACCATATGGAGCGAGAAGTACGCGAGTCAGCCGCCGGTCTCGGCGCGGTCCGCCGGCTGCATCTTCAAGAACCCGCCGGGCGGAGCGGCGGGCCGGCTGATTGATGAAGCGGGTCTGAAGGGGCAGCGTTGCGGGGCGGCGGAAATCAGCACAAAACACGCCAACTTCATTGTGGCGCACCCTGGCGCGACGACACGGAACGTGCTAGACTTGATCACGCTTGCGAAGGAGCGCGTCTTCGAGCGTACGGGCGTTCAGCTCGAACTCGAAGTCGAAGTCTGGTGAAAGGACTCACGATGCGTACGGCCGATACTCCCAATCCCGGATCCGAACCGCCCGGCGACCGGCAAAAACTGCGCGTCACCGTGCTTTGCGGCGGGCCGAGTGCGGAGCGCGCCATCAGCCTCGATTCCGGCAGCGCCGTCGCTGACGCGCTGAGGCAACGGGGGCATGACGTGTTCGTCGGTGACATTGGACCGGACCGGCTGGAAGCGCTGGATCATCCGGCTGACGTGGTGTTTCCCGCGTTGCACGGTACGTTTGGCGAAGACGGCACGGTGCAGCGGATTCTAGAGGAGCGCGGCATTCGCTTTGTGGGGCCGGGTTCGGAGGCATCCGCGGTCGCGATTG
>JAKSCY010000281.1 GCA_022360355.1 Chlorobiales bacterium | reverse complement strand
CTTAGGTTGACGCGTATGCGCATTCGCGTAATTCTCTCAAGTCGAAACGACGGGGAGGTTTGATATCGTGTAACTAACTGAAAAAAAGCATGTTGCGAATGATTGAACGCTATACCAACGCTCGTTGAATTCCCAAACACATCTTCGTCATATCGACCGCACTATCATTCAAATATATGCACCCAGATTTCCTGTACACCGCTGGATACGAATTTCTGCCAGGCAACTACGACCGTGCTGGTGCCAGGAACACCCTCGGCCTCCAGCCAATTCAGTTTTGCGCCATGACCGAATCGTGTCTCTTCTTTCTTCGCTCTGACCACTTTACCGTTATTCCTTCGGATCAATCCATAGCTCACCACTTTGTTGCCTTTATTGACAATCCATTGCGCAAATGTTTTCTTTTTAGCCGGCTGAGTGTTGGTGTCGGGGGATTCTCTTCTGATGGGCAGATCAGCATTTTGACCGGGAATATCATTGTCATAATTCCGTGGCAAATAAGCACCATCCACTGATCCAGAAGTTCTACTACCAACCAGAAGATACCCATCAAGATCGCCATCGAATATGTCATCGATAAATTCTGCCTGGAAATTGCCAACGACAAACATCGACATCCGGGTCTGTCCAAATTCGTTTTCCTCAAAATTCTTCCTTGTGTTCACCATATCCCGGGTTCCCGGTGGCACTATCCCTCGAATCTCCTGCGAGTCATCCCGAAAAAAACCAGTAACGCTGGTGTCGGGATCGTCAATTAATAGCCACGTGTATTGGTTGCGAACCGGAAGCGCTGGAAACTCAGCCCGGAAGGGATCTCCATTTTCGGAATACAAAATACCCACCTCAGTACCATTTGTGAGAAAGTCAGATGACTGGGCCTGGTTTTGAATATTGCCAAACTCACTGTTGTCCAAAGGATCATTTCCCGATGGCACAGCAGTCCGAAGAGTTATCGGCACGACAATTTTTCTCTTACCCGTTGGTTTCAATTTATCCGTCAACCGCGTGTAGATCAGGCCCGAGCGGGAATCATCGTTTGAAGAGGGATAAGCTGTGTAAACCATCGCCAGAACATTCTGCACCGCCGCTGGTGAAGCAACCTCTCTCTGGAAAGCCAGAACCCGATTCCAGCTATTCGGCAACCCGTCGGAAATGATGGTTCTGACCTTGCCGGTCGGTTTGCCCTTTGTCTTTACGAAACGGCCAAGAATTGGTGAGGGACTGAGGGAAGTAAAATTAAACGTGTCCCATGTCACCAGGAATTTGTCCAGCCACGGCACATACGCTGCGAATCCATTTACATGGAAACCCGAATCCGGTGAGACCATGAATGGTTTTTTCAGAGAATATTTGCCATTGGGCTTTTTCTTGAAAAGCCGAACCCAGATTCGTGGATTTGCAAAATTCTGATCGAGCTGAGTCCAGACAACGATGAAATCGCCCGTATTGAAATTAACGGCAATGCGGGGAATTGTGTTGTTTCCAGTTATCTTACCAGAGGCTTTGACATTCCTGTCCGCAAACAGGGCATTGGGCAGGAGCACCAGCAGCACAAGGCTGCACGCGACGATTGAGAATACATGTTTTTTCATAACGGATCCCTTTGTCATCTCTTCATTACTTATACTGGGACTAATTGATAATACACTAGCTTCAATTCGCTGTTATTGTCAATTGGTATCCT
>JAKSCY010000396.1 GCA_022360355.1 Chlorobiales bacterium | reverse complement strand
TGTAGGAAACTACGGAAATGCATGGTGGAAGCAAAGAGAAGAATTTGAAAGCTTTAACGGACCAATTCTTTTTACCACGAATTGTATTGTTCCTCCCTCAAAAAATGCGGGTTATTTTGACAAAGTATTCACTACCGGATCTGCTGGTCTAACCGGATTTACACATATTCCGGAAGGTGAGAATGCTCAGCCCAAAGACTTTTCTCAAATCATTGAATTGGCAAAAAAATGTGAAGCTCCAACCGAAATTGAGACCGGTGAAATCATAGGTGGTTTTGCACACAACCAGGTGATGCAGGTGGCTGATAAAGTTGTTGATGCGGTTAAAACCGGAGCAATTAAAAAATTCTTTGTGATGGCCGGTTGTGACGGACGTATGAAAGGCCGTGATTATTATACCGAATTTGCCAAAGAATTACCTCAGGATACCGTTATACTGACTGCCGGTTGTGCCAAATATCGCTACAACAAATTGGAACTGGGAGATATTGGTGGAATTCCACGTATGTTGGACGCCGGTCAGTGTAATGACTCATACTCTTTGGCAGTGATCGCGCTTAAATTGAAAGAAGTATTTGAGCTGAATGATATCAATGATCTTCCGATTGCCTATAATATTGCATGGTATGAACAAAAAGCAGTCATTGTTCTCTTGGCGCTATTATATTTAGGCGTGAAAAACATTCATTTAGGGCCAACATTGCCGGCCTTCCTTTCTCCGAATGTAGCAAAAGTTTTAGTAGAAACATTTGGCATCGGTGGAATTGGTACGGTAGAAGATGACCTGGAAATGTTTGGTGTTGATATTAAAAAGGAAAACTAAATTATAATCTTAGGAGGATGTATCAAAAGTCAAATGAAGTAAATTCCTAAGGGAGACTTCGACTCCGCTCAGTCTCCAGTCATAAATTTGACTTTTCCAGCAGCTTCAATGAATCCCAATTTAATATTCCACGTCTTCGTATTCTTCGTCCTCTTCAATAACAATTACTTTTGGTTTTAATGTATTGATTATGTCGAGATTCGTTCATTTTGTGTCACAATTTTACTTTTCAGGTCAACTTTTGTAATTCGATACTTTTGTTTCCCTCGACGATGTACGCAACCAGATACCTTTGTTTCCAAGGAAATATAAGACAGATGTGTATTTTTTTACTCACTGCTGGAGATAAATGGAATATAAAAGTTAAATATCAGCTGAAAAGTCAAAGAGGAACGATTTTGTTTAAAACCCAAATTTT
>JAKSCY010000377.1 GCA_022360355.1 Chlorobiales bacterium | reverse complement strand
GCCGGTAGAATTAATAAATCACAATCAATTCTTTTTTGAGTTTTTTTCCCATCCAGATACTTTATTTTTTTATATATGTTTATATTAACTTCCGAGATGGTATGCATTTGCTGATTTATTGGAAGCCCTGAACCCTGAAAAATATTCTCTCACGTGTGTTCTTTCTGAAAGGGCTTTCTTTATGGTGTCCATCGATCACCTGTTTCCCCCAATTCGTAAATGGAGTCTGGATAGTAATGAATAGTGACAAGTTGTTGTCTCAGGATTACTTGGATGCCTGTGCCGATGGTTTTCCGGTTTCTTCTGGAACTGAGTTCTTTTCTGACACTTCTATAAAGGGCAGCTCGGGACCTTCCGGTGACATGGTTGAGATGTCTGGAACGGGAGGCGGTATATGAATGTCGCCAAGTATATTAAGGACTCGTTTAATCGAGGCACACAGATTTCACGCTTTAATATCATAGCGGCTGCTCTTCTTGGAGCGCCTGCGCACTTCAGTTTCTACTTCGTTTTCAAATACTTTGATCAACCCTGGGAGAGTCTTCCTGTACGTCTTGTTGCGGTAATGCTTTGCCTCGGTGCGCTTTTCAAGCTCAAAAAGCCTGATTTTCTCGGTAAGTATTTTCCTCTATACTGGCATGCCATGCTCATATATGTCCTGCCGTTCATTATTACGGTTTTTCTGCTGAAAAACAATTTTCATGAATTGTGGTTGTACTGGGAAATATTCATGATTTTTATCCTTATTTCCTTTGTGTCTGATTGGCTGATGTTCCTCATTGATTTAACTATCGGCGTGGCCGCGGCTATTGTTTTCTATCTGCTGACAACTCCGGTTGTGGAGCTTGATCCTCAGTTCAATATTCCCCTGTATTCCATTGTTGTGGTCTTTTCAATCGTTGCCGGTTACATGTTCAGTTTAAGCAACAGAAAAGGTCTCGTGGCCCAGGAAAAAAATTCGGCACTTGAGGCACTTGCAAGAAGCATCGCTCATGAAATGCGAAATCCTCTTGGACAGGTAAAGCTGTGCTTTGAAAGTATCTTGCAGGAGCTCCCGATCTACCATCAGGACAAGATTGCCGAACTCATATCAGCAAAGGGACTTGACCGCATTTACCTGAGAGTTGCACAAGGTCAGATGGCTGTCAGTCGCGGCACACAGGTTATCAACATGATCCTCGACGAGGTTAAAAACAAACCGATTGACATAAGGGACTTTTACTATCTCTCTGCAGAGGGGATTACAAGGAAGGCGCTTGATGAATACAGCTACGAGAATGAAGCTGAAAGAGAGCATATATCCTTTGAGTGTAAGGATGATTTTCTCATCAAGGCGGATGAGACCATGTATGTTTTTGTGCTTTTCAATCTCATCATGAACGCGTTCTATTTCATAAAACCTTACCCTGACGCGCGAATCTATGTCCGGTTTGAGAAGGGAGACAAATTCAACAAGGTTTATGTGAAAGACACCGGGCCGGGTATACCTGCCGAAAATCTAAGCAAGCTTTTCGATGCATTTTTTACTTCAGGGAGAAAAGGTGGAACCGGCCTTGGCCTTGCATACTGCAAACGTGTTATGAAGGCTTTCGGTGGAGATATTGAGTGTGATTCCGTGCATGGAAAGTATACGGAGTTTGCCCTGTCGTTCCCTGTTATCGGTGAGCAGGAGCTTGCTGAATTCAGGAAATCAATGGTTGAGGACCATCTCGAGGCATTCCAGGACAAGCGCATTCTTCTTGTCGATGATGAAGTTCAGGACAGGGTGCCTGTAAAGAACTACCTCAAACCGTTCAGAGTGATTATCGATGAAGCCGGAAACGGCAAGGAGGCGCTGGAGATGCTGAAGAAAAATCATTACGATATCATATTAATGAATCTGAATATGCCTGTAATGAACGGTTTCGAAGCGGCAAGGGCGATAAGGAACGGGGAAGCGGGGATATTGTCGAAAAACATACCGATTATCGGTCATACCGCGGTTCCTACCTATGTTGCCAGGGGGAAAACGGAAAAAGTAGGAATGCAGGGTTTTATCTCAAAGCCGGTCGCGGAACCCGAATTGATCAATCTTCTGGCAAGAAACCTGAACGACAAAGGTTTTGTCAGCAGTAATGATCATGATTCTTCTCGTATAACGGTAATGCTTGTTGATGATTCGTCGTTTAACAGGCTTGCTCTCAGAGGGATTCTTGAAAAGTTCAATATCAGGAGCATAGAGGCGGTAAACGGAAATGGAGCACTTGAAAAACTGAGGAATAACGGTCATGACTGTGACCTTATACTGATGGATGTTCAGATGCCCGGGCTTAACGGCTTTGAGACGACACGGTGCATTCGCCAGGAAGGCTTTGTCGGCAACAGCGATATACCCATTATAGGTATCAGCGGTGACTCGGATGAGGAAGAATTAATGGAAGCACATGAGGCAGGAATGGACGACTTTCTTTGTAAGCCTGTTGATACCAGGCTTTTGATAAGCAAAATCAGGCATTTGGTAAAGTCTCGGAAATGAAATGAAACTGTGCACATGAAAACTCCTGTATCACTTCTTCCGACACATTTCGTTGATGCAAAACAAAGCTATAAGGAGTAAAGCGGTGGATTTAATAAAAAAAATAATCGCCCAGGACGGACCTGAAAAGTCAGATTATTCTGCTTTACATGCCGAAATTGAGCGTCTCGGTACTTTTCTGCAACAACCGTCGATTAATGGCAAGAAATACAACGAACTGCTTGATTTGCTCAGTCCGGTGTTAACTACTGAAACAATGCAGGGTTTTGCTTTTCAAAAACCCCATGGTTATCCGGGCGATTATGAAATAATGGACAGAATCTATCTCGAATGGAAATCAGAGAATGAAAATCTGGTAAAATGGGATGAATTTTTTCATTTCCAAAAAGCACCAAT
>JAKSCY010000304.1 GCA_022360355.1 Chlorobiales bacterium | reverse complement strand
TGTTTCACTGAAAAGACCGGCGAGACTTTCTCCGGTCGCCTCCAACCGGATATCGGCTGTATGTTCATGAAGTTTATACGGCACAGCAGCTTGCTGGCTTTGAAATTCCGGTTTTTAATGATACTTAAGGAAATAGTTTTACTCTCTGGAAAACAGGTACCCATGGCACTACAGCTTATCTTCTACAATATAACAGTCCCTTTTTTAGCAGGCGCTCTGAAACTGTTCAGCCGGGCCTTTCCCAGATTGCAGACCTTTTTCGAGGTAAGGAAAAACATCTTTGCAGAACTTGAAAAAGCCGCAGGAAATCCGACAGACAAAAAGCCCAGGATATGGGTACATGCAGCTTCTGCCGGAGAGTTCGAGCAGGCCCGGCCGGTTATAGCCGAAGTAAAAAAAGCCCGTCCTGATGCATCGGTATTCATATCATTTCAATCCGACTCGGGCTACACTGTCTACCGAAACTATGCCGATGCCAAGGCAGTATTTTATCATCCGGTTGACACAAAGAAAAATGCAGAGAAAACCGTTGCACTGATCAGGCCGGATGTTGTCATGGTAATGCGCTATGATTTCTGGCCGAACCATCTTTATGCCTCGAAAAAGGGGGGTGCAACTCTTGTTCTTGCAGCCGCTGTTCTTCAGGAACATTCCATATATTTCAAACCGTTTGTCCGGTGGTTCTACCACTCGGTTTTTTCTCTTTTTGACTCCATTTATACGGTTTCGGAGAAAGACCGTGAGCGATTCGCAAAAACATTCGACAGAAAGGATGCCCTGCAGGCAGGAGACCCCCGATTCGACCAGGTATTGAGACGAAGCGAGAGCACCGGCAAAATCGAGCGTCTGAAAAACATCTATTCCGAAACAACACTCCTTGTCGCAGGCAGCACCTGGCACAAGGATGAGGAGCTGCTCTTTCCGGCCTATATTGCCCTTGCTGAGCATCTGCGCATGATCCTTGTCCCGCATGATGTTTCCCCGGGCAACATTGCCCGCATTGAAAGCTCGCTCGAAGCCTCCGGTATCCCCTGTGCGAAAATCTCGTCCCTGCCTGATGATTTTTCAGCAAAGCAGGTTCTTGTCGTCGACAAAATCGGCTTGCTTGCCGAACTCTATGCCCTGGCAAAGATCGCTTACGTAGGCGGAGGATTCGGGGTCAATGTCCACAACACCCTCGAGCCTGCCGTGTACGGCATTCCTGTCCTGTTCGGCCCGAACCATCATAACTCCCCCGAGGCAGAAGAGCTGGTCGAAATTCAGGCGGCGACAGAAATCCATGACGAGGCATCACTTCTCAATGCTCTACGGAAACTTGTTGAAAATCCCGGAACAAGAGAACTGCAAGGCAATATCGCAGGCCGCTATATTCGAAACCATCTTGGCGCTTCCAAAACAGTTGCCGAAAAGATCCTGAACACTATTAACGGTCTTACAAAGTGAATGCTTATATTTATCTGAGTTTTATTCGTCTTTCAAAAGCTTAAATTTCTGGCCGCCATGTTAGCGCGAATGCAAAGCCTCTACCTCTTTATCGCTGCCCTTCTTGCTTTCTCAAGTCTTTTCTTTCCGTTCTGGTACTTTATTACGGAAACCGAATATCTTCTGAAAGATTTCAGCCCTCTTGCCGGCACAGGCAGTATTCACGTTTTCGGTCTTTATGTTTCCGGTATTGTCTCTCCGGTAACCGGACTGCTTTCGATTGTTGCTGTTTTTCTTTACAAAAACCGGGCACTTCAGAGTAAGTTGATTGTTGTTCTGATTCTGCTTTTTCTTGTTGATATCCTTTCGGGCCTTACTGCAGCACACTTCATGAACGAGCATCTCAGGCAAAGCTTCGGCCCCGGAGTAGAACACCTTCCGGGGGCGGGCTTTTTTGTCCTTCTTCCGGAGCCCCTGCTTTTCTGGCTGGCTATGAAGGGGGTGAAAAAAGACGAGAAAATTGCCAGCGCTTATAAACGCCTGTAATGATGTTTACCGCATGGACAACCGGTGATATTCACGGGGTCGGTCCTGAAATCATTCTGAAAAGTTTTCAGGAAATCGGCAACAGCACCTGCAGGCCGCTGGCCGTGGGTTCAGTCGAGGCACTGCGGTTTTATAACAGGGAGCTTGATCTGGGCGTAACGATTAACGAATCCAGGTCGTTCAGGGATCTGGAAAACGCTGCTGATTTTCCGGACAACGTCCTCCCGGTACTCAGTGTCGCCGAACCCGCAGAGCCCATCTGTCCCGGTGTTGTTTCGACCGAAGCAGGACACATAGCCATGAAAGCCATAGAGACCGCCGCGAGGCTGTGCCTCGAAAAAAAGGTTCGCGCCATGGTAACCGCTCCTATTCAAAAAGAAGCAATAGCCAAAGCAGGGTATGCCAATACCGGACACACCGACTTTCTTGCGGAACTCTGTGATGTTCCCGCCCCGATAATGCTTTTCCACGATCGGGCCTCTTCCCTTACGGTTGCTCTCGCGACCATTCATGTACCGCTCCTTTCCGTACCGGG
>JAKSCY010000759.1 GCA_022360355.1 Chlorobiales bacterium | reverse complement strand
TCTCGACCGCCGCCCTCGCGGCTGGCTCCACAGCCCTATCACCGCTATCATCCAGAGCTGCCTCCTGCTGTGCGCAAGAAACCGGCCCCGATTATGCGGCTTTAGACAAAGCCCTTAATCAACCCGTGCTCAAGAAAAAGCTCTTCGCAGAGCCGGTAATCCTCGAGACCATCGAACTGCTGCAGGATCGCAACAACTTCATCTGCCGCGTGCGTTCCCGGGAAGGTGCTGAAGGCATCTCCATCGGCCATCCCTTTATCTCCAAGCACAGCTACCCCATGTTTGACGGCTGCGTACGTCGCCACTTCCTGGGCAAAGACGCCCGTGAATTAGATAAGCTGGTATTCAACGCCGCCGAGCGCAACGTCAAGCGACAAGGCGTTCCTCTCTGCGTACAGATCGCCACTTTGGAATTTGCCGTCTTAGACCTACTGGGTAACATCGTTAAGAAGCCGGTGGGCCAACTCATCGGCGAGATCCACCATCCTAAGATTGCTGTGTATCTGGGGACGCGCATCGGCGACTTGCGACGTAAGGACCCCGAAGTCTCTCTGCCCTTGGTGCAAAAGGACTGGCAAGCAACCAAGGCCAAGGCCATCAAACTACGCGCCGGACGTGGTGACAACCTGGGCTCTGATATCGACAACGCCCCGGGGCGTACCGAGAAACTTATCCGCATGGCCCGGGAGATGTTTGGGGACGACATGGTGCTGATGATCGACGGCAACGGTTCCTATTCCGTCAAGGAGGCTATCCGTATCGGTAAGATTCTGGAGGAATATAACTACTACTTCTATGAGGAACCCGTCCCTTGGGATTGGTATGAAGAACAGAAACTGGTGGCTGATGCGATGAAGATCCCCATGGCCGGCGGCGAAGAGGAATTCGGCATCCACGCCTTCCGCTGGCTCATCGCCAACAACGCCTTCGAGATCCTCCAACCCGATAACTTCTACTTCGGCGGCATGATCCGTTCCATGCAGGTCGCACGCATGGCCGCCGCTGCCGGCAAGACCATCGTCCCCCACATGTCCAGCGGTGGCTTGGGCTACCTATACCTCTTACACTTCACCTCTGCCGTACCGAACGCGGGGGAATACCACGAATTCAAGATGTTCGCCACCAAAGACGCCAACGGTACCACCATCCCCATCGAAAGCAAAACCGAACCCTTTGAAAGCATCCAGGGCGTGATAAAAGTCCCAACAGGTCACGGCCTAGGCATCACCATCGATCCCGACTACATCAAAACCCACAAGGTTTTATACGGTTAACTACAACTGAAATTCCTCCAGCCGCAACTGGTGTACGAGGGCATGGGCTTCTTCGAGGGTTTTGACGTTTTTCTGGGTGATGCCCCCCGTGACCTTGGTCTGCCAGCTGTCGGTGCTCATATGGGCAATGGCATTGCTGGGGACAACGGTGACAATGGCTTTTAAGCCGGCTTCCACTAATTTCGGAACCCAGGTCTCCCCCCACCAGTCAACCACCTCGCCGGGTAG
>JAKSCY010000435.1 GCA_022360355.1 Chlorobiales bacterium | reverse complement strand
CCACGACAGGGACGCGCTTCAGAACGGTAGCCGCTACCCTGAGCCGGGTTTTCTCACCTCTTACAGAGCACGCTGCCGAAGTTGACTGGGAGTTCTGGGGCTACACAGGAGAAACAGGCGATCCGGAACACCTGATCGATATGGCCCGTTTCGTACACCAGCATTATCGGAACGATCCGCAGCAGTTATTTGACACCCTGAGCAGGGCTGCACAGGATATGAGCGAACAGCTTCAGGAAGAAATGCACAGTTGTAACATTAATGCCTCTGCCTGTTCTCTGGACCTGAAATTCGGAGTTGTCATTCACGAAATCCGGAACGCTTTTTCAACAACATTTCCCGACCAGCTGGAAAAAATCACAAGCCCGGAGAAAGTGGAATCATGGCTGAACGATATCGGCAAATGCGGCCCGCTCATTCATTCTTTTGTGAAACAGGAAAAAATCTACCGGCAAAACGTTATCATAAAATTCACTGAACCCATTGTTTCCGCAGCCCTTCGGGAGATGCTGCTCTATACCCATATCCTGGATGACGTGCGAAAAAACGGCTCGATCATCATCGATACGGAAAGCAGTTCCAACTATATGACCGAGACGCTGCAATACCTCCCGACAAGCCTGATTTTCACCCGCTCGAGCAAAAAGAAGGATGATGAGGAGCATGAGAAATACACGCTGAACATCCGCCAGCCGTATAATGTCGTGACCTGCTGATAAAGGGCACCTCTATTAATTTGCTACGCACCATGATTACTTTGTTGGTCGGTGCTCGAAATCCTCATGTACTACGTGTACACTCCGGTTTCTGCGCTCCGTTCGCCTCGTACTCAAGGCGCTCGCAACAATTTATAGAGGTGCCCTAAAAATCGACTCGAAACCGATGGCAAATATCATCCTGCTGTCAATACTGTATGCCGGGTTTATAGCCCAATACGCAGTAAATATATTTCTTACCAGGAATCTGGATCTCGACGGTCTCGGTGATTTCAACGTGGCGGTCAGTGTTGCCACCATATGTTCAGTGATATTCCTTTTGGGGGGAGATTCCGGCCTCAACCGCTTCATACCGAGATATCTTGAAAACAAAGACTATAAAAAAATAAAAGGCTACATAGTTTATTATCTGAAACTGACTCTCATCACCTCTTTTTGCTTCTGCCTTCTGTCTCTTACAGCTGATTTTTTCCTCGGCTATTATCACCTTGAAAAACTTCTTCACGAATCATACTTTGCGATGATTCTGACCCCGGCTCTCGCCGTATTTACCATCATGGGCGAATCACTCCTTGCCATTCATCGCCGATATGCATCGAGCCTGACCACCGAACTCCTAAAGCCTCTCTTGTTTCTGGCAAGTGTCTCTGTCTGGCTTTTTTTCAACACCGCCATCAACGAATACGAAGCTATAGTCCTGCTTTTCCTGAGCCTGTCAATAACCATCATTGCCCAGTCATGGTTGTTTTTGAAATCGATTCCATTCGATTTCTTCAGTCAAAACATGCAGATATCCATTCCGGAATGGAGAACCGTCTGCGTACCGATGCTCGTCACCTATCTGGCAAATAACTTCGTATCTTTCGTTGAGCTCTGGAGTCTGGAGATTCTTGAT
>JAKSCY010000700.1 GCA_022360355.1 Chlorobiales bacterium | reverse complement strand
TGCCTCTTTTCTTCTTCCTCCGATTGTGACGATTTAGATTTTTTTTGTACATTTTCCTCTCATGCCCAATAATGGGGAAAGGCTTTCCTGCCTATTTTATAGTATTAGTATATGCATATATAGCCATAGGCTTATTTACTCATAACAGTAACCAAGGAATCATACATCCTTATTAACCAGAGGTTTATCGATATGGACCAGCTTGTAAAATTACGTACACAACCTGTTTCTGCGCTCATGCAAAAGGACTTTCACACTATTAAAGGCAGTTGCACTGTGGCGGAAGCGATTCAGTTAATGAAAAAGAACAGCCAGAGCGGACTTGTCGTAGAGCCCAGGAACGAGGATGACTGCTATGGTGTCGTGACTGAAAAAGACATTCTCGAGAAAGTTATCGACCCGGGCGAAGACGTGCATCGAGACCCGTGGAACACTCCTGTTTTCCAGATCATGAGCAAACCTGTCATCAGCATTAATCCCAGTCTCAGGATCAAGTATGCGTTGCGCCTCATGAAACGGACCAATGTTCGCCGTTTGACGGTTATGGACCATGACAAGGTGGTCGGTGTACTCAATATGAGCGATGTCCTCCATGCTGTTGAGGAATTACCTGCCCATGATGACAACGTTGCATTATAACCTGCCGTTATTTCTGGATTTAGCTTCTTTTTAACGTATTTGTGAGTCATAGAAAGGCGGGCTCCGTGCATGCGGACCCGAATAACCACTGAAGCTGTGGGCGCAGTTCACAGAAGGAGATTAAAGTGTATGAAGCCATTTGATATAGTTGTTGTCGGCGGTGGCGGTTCCGGGTTATATGCGGCCATGGAAGCCATGAAGACCAACCCTTCGCTTAATATTGCCGTGCTGTCGAAAGTCTATCCCAACCGTTCGCATACATCTGCAGCCCAGGGGGGAGCCAATGCGGCTCTTGCCAACAAGGCGAAGGACGATACTGTGGACATGCATATTTTCGATACGATCAAGGGCAGCGACTACCTTGCGGACCAGGATGCGGTCGAGGTGTTGTGTTCTGAAGCACCGAAGATTATCAGGGAGCTTGACAATATCGGAACACCCTGGTCGAGAATGGATGACAAGACCATTGCCCAGCGTCCTTTCGGTGGTGCAGGCAGACCCCGTTGCTGTTACTGTGCTGACAAAACAGGGCATACAATCCTGCAGAGTCTCTATGAGCAGTGCCTCAGGAAAGGTGTTTTTTTCTTCAACGAATACTTTGTGCTGAACCTTGCAACCGATGGCAGCAAGTCAAAAGGGCTGATTGCGATGAACATGCGTACCGGCAAGGTCGAGGCTTTTCCGGCGAGGACGGTGGTTCTGGCAACCGGGGGATATGCGAAAATGTACTGGAACCGTTCCAGTAACGCATCCGGCAACACCGGTGATGGTCAGGCAATTGCATATCGCGCAGGCATTCCGCTCAAGGACATGGAATTTGTACAGTTTCACCCTACCGGTCTCAGAAAGAGCGGTTTGCTGGTGACCGAAGGTGCCCGGGGTGAAGGCGGGTACCTCGTCAACAGGAATGGAGACCGTTTCATGAGCAACTATGCGCCCGAGAAAATGGAACTCGGGCCGCGTGATCTTGTTGCACGTTCCATCGAAACCGAGATCCTTGAAGGCAGGGGATTTGAAAGCCCGGCAGGTCCTTACATGCATCTTGATCTTACACACCTTGGTGCGGACCTTATCAAGTCAAGGCTTCCCCAGATCCGTGAGATGTCAATGTACTTTGAGGGAGTGGACCCGATTGACGAGCCGATTCCGATCAGGCCTACAGCGCATTATTCCATGGGCGGTATCGATACCGATATTTCAGGGCGTACGGTTATGGATGGAGTATACGCAGCAGGGGAAGCCGGCTGTGTATCGGTGCACGGGGCAAATCGTCTCGGAGGTAACTCTCTTCTGGATATCCTTGTGTTCGGCAGGATTACCGGTCGCACAGCGGCCGAGGAAGCAAGAAAGTTTGAGCCGGCTGAAATTTCCTCTGTTGAGCTTAAAGCAAAAGAAGAGGAACTCAGGGACTACATGAAGCCTTCCGGCCATTATGAGCGTTACGGAGCTCTTCGCGAGGAGCTTGGTCATACTCTTGGGCAGAACGTCGGTATTTTCCGGGAGGCTGCTACAATCCAGAAAGGTATTTCTGAAATAAGTGAATTGAAAGAACGCTTCAAGCATGTCCGTGTGTTTGATACCAGTGATGTGTTTAATACAAACCTTATGCAGGTTCTTGAGTTGAAAAACATGCTTGATCTGGCGGAAACGGTGGCAGCAGGGGCATATGCCAGGGAGGAAAGCCGGGGTTCCCATACACGAACGGATTTCCCGAAGCGTGATGATGAGAAGTGGCATAAACATACAACCTATACCTATGTGAACGGCAAGCCGGAGATCGGCGAAAAGCCGGTAACCATGGGTAAGCATGAGTTACAGGAAAGAACTTATTAAATCTTCAAGTAAAGGGCTACGGCTTCATAACTGAAGCCACTCAACTTGTATTAACATTCAGCAGGACGGGAGTTATGGCAGAGCATAAAGAGGAAATGAGGGATATAACCTTTCGGGTAAACCGGTTTAACCCTCAGGTAGATAACAAGCCTTACTTTGATGATTACACCATTCCGGTTGAAAGAGGTATCACCGTTCTCAGGGCATTGAACTATATCAAAGAGCATGTGGATGCCACCGTAAGCTTCAGGGCATTCTGTCAGGCTGGTATCTGCGGTTCGTGCGGTATGAGAATTAACGGGATATCCAAGCTGGCCTGCACTACACAGGTGTGGGATGAGCTGGAGCGGTGCAAGGTTGACAATGTTGTCAAGGTTGAGCCCTTGCGGAACATGCCGCTGATCAAGGATCTTATTGTCGATATGGATCCTATGGTTGATAAAATGAAGAAATATTCCAATTGGGTCGAGTCGATCATGCCGGAAGAGAAGATGGGCGAAAGGGAGTTCCTGATCGCAGAGGAAGAGTTCCAGGAGTATGACAAGGCCACCGACTGTATTCTTTGCGCTTCATGTATGTCCGAGTGTTCCATTCTGAGAGCGAACAAGGAGTATGTCGGGCCCGCGGTTCTTCTGAAATCACACCGGATGAATGTCGACAGCAGAGACGGCGCTCACAATATGCGAATTGCCGAGCTCGTAAAAGATCATGGGGTATGGGATTGTACACACTGTTACCGCTGTCAGGAAACCTGTGTGAAAAGCATTCCGATAATGGATGGCATTCATGGTGTGCGCGAAGATGCGCTGGTTTCCCGTGGCGTAAAAGATACGAGCGGGGCAAGGCATGCTGAAGCCTTTATGGAGGACCTTCCCAAGAAAGGCAAACTTATCGAGGCAACCCTGCCGATCAGGACCAACGGTATGGGGTGGACATTGAAAAATCTGTTGCCTATAGCCTTCAAGATGATTCTG
>JAKSCY010000370.1 GCA_022360355.1 Chlorobiales bacterium | reverse complement strand
TTTGTTATTAGAGGTTCCCATAAGGATGCGGTTGATTTAGCGTCTCCGCTAAGAAACAAAAATTATTATATAGTTCATGGGGGCGCTAGTCCTTTACTGAACCACCATCTTACTGTAAAAACACAAAATTATGTCCTTCGTCGCTCTATTTTTGCTGCCGGTTATTTGCGACGTTAGCTGCAATAGAAAGAACATGAATCCAGTAATAAAAATAAAAGTTCAAAACATCCTGATCATCATCAGTATCGCGCTATGTTTTGGCTTACTATATAATTACTTTTACTATCGCCATTCTCTGACTGATTTCCTTGAGGCTGGCATTATTAGCCTTCTCATTGGATTTTTTGTGGGATTACTGGAAGAGTTCGTGCTGACCAATGTATTTAGAAATAAGTCTTTTCTGACAGCATCAGCCATTCGGGCAATTTCATACTCACTTCTGATAAGTGTTATCCTGAGCTTAGTCGTATCTATTAAGATTTCGATAATTGAAGAAATTAGTTATGAAGAAGCACTATTTCAATTCCTGTTTGGATCCTTATTCCAAAGGAGTTTCATATTCAGTTTCGTATTTATAGTTATCATACTTTTTGGTTTGCAAATCATTTTACTTGTTGGAAAAGGCAACTTTGTCCGATTAATCTTAGGGTTATATCACCAGCCCAGGGAAATAACAAGGATATTCATGTTCGCCGATATAAAAAATTCGACATCAATAGCCGAAAAACTATCAAATAAAGCATTCAGCTCCTTGATTAGAGACTTCTACTACGATATATCAGATGCAGTTTTCATGTTTGGTGGAGAAATCTACCAGTATGTTGGCGATGAAATAGTGGTTGTCTGGCCAACTAGAAATAATGATTCAAACTGCATAAAGTGTTTTTTTAAGATGCAGGAAATCATCGAACAGAATAAAAGTAATTACCAATCAAAGTATGGTGTGGTTCCTGAATTTAAAGCAGGAATTCATGGAGGAAAGGTTATAGTGACAGCGGTTGGGAAACAAAAAAAAGAAATTGTTTATCATGGTGATGTTCTCAATACTACATCAAGAATTGAGGGAAAATGTAATGAGCTTGGGCAAAAAATTCTGGTATCCGAGGATATTTTGAGTTTTGTTGACCTTAACCAAACATTTACTGTGGAGAAAAAAGGTGATATTACATTAAGAGGCAAGACGGATAAACTAAACCTTTATGGAATAACAAAATGCAGCTAACAAGCGCTTTGGCGCTATCCCCTCATTTTTCCGCTGTGCTCCACAATGCAGGTGAACTCAAGCGTTACTCTTCTTCTACCTCTATGACATTGTCTGATAC
>JAKSCY010000015.1 GCA_022360355.1 Chlorobiales bacterium | reverse complement strand
TCTGGATGGGCACAGCCCCCAAAGAGTCAATGTTTCACACGGTCTACGAAGGGGGATATGTCGTGACAGTGCTTGTTGCGCTGATCCTGATGGTTATCGCCTATATTGTCGAGCGTCTTGTTGCCTTGAACAAGGCCTCGGGCAGAGGAGACATCCCCGGTTTTGTCAAAGAGCTCAAACAAGAAGTCGATGCCGGTTCCATCGACCAGGCGATAGCCAAATGCGATGAGCACCAGAGTTCCGTAGCAGCAGTGTTGCGAGCAGTGTTCCAGCGCTACCAGCGTCTCGGTTTGCAGAATATCAGCGACCGTGAGAAAAAAGTCAGTGAGATGGAAAAAGCAGTCGAAGAAGCAACCACCATGGAAATGCCGCTGCTCGAAAAAAACCTTGTCGCCATTTCAACCATAGCCTCGATCTCAACCATGGTCGGTCTGCTCGGCACAACGCTCGGCATGATCCGTGCCTTTACAGCCATGGCCACCAGCGGAGCGCCGGACGCAGTGCAGTTGTCGCTTGGCATTTCCGAAGCATTGATCAATACCGCGCTGGGGATTCTCGGAGGGATAATGGGTATAGTCACCTACAACGTCTTCACCAACAAAGTCGATCGTTTTACCTATATGATCGACGAAGCAGCCTTTTATATCATTCAGACGCTTGGCGCCCAATCAGAGTAGTATGGTATGTCGAAAGTTAAATCCAAACGCATAGGGTTCAGGATCGACATGACGCCGATGGTAGACGTCGCATTTCTGCTGCTGACCTTCTTCATGCTGACCACCAAGTTCCGGCCTCCCGAAACAGTGCAGATCGATCTTCCCTCCTCCCATGCAGAGCAGAAAGTGCCCGAGTCGGATATCCTCACCGTCAGTGTCAGCGCTGATAACCGTTACTTCATGGGCGTATCATCTCAGCACTCACGGGAAAAGATATTCGAGCGGGTCATCCGGCCAAGACTCGAAGCCGCCGGCATGAGCAGCCCGGCAGTGAGCGATTCCCTGCAGCAGTTCAGGCTTACCGAAAGTTTCAGCGTCAGAAAAAACGAGCTGAACCACTTCGTAAGCGCAGCACGCTATGCCAACCAGAGGGTGCGCCCGGTTGTAAAAGCCGATACCGAAGCCGACTTTGAAGCAGTCAACCACCTAGTGAAACTGTTCAAATAATCCAATATTCTCACCTGCAATCTCGTAACCGTTCTCGAAAAGGAGGTTCGTTGAAATGGGATTGGTTGATTCACCCAACGGAGAACAAAGAGGCCGGAAGGCAAAGCGCAAAAGGAAGCGTCTAGGGTTCCACATCGATATGACGCCGATGGTAGATGTTGCATTTCTGCTGCTGACGTTTTTCATGCTGACTACAACATTCAGCAAGGCGAACACCATGGAGATCAATATACCCCCCGAGAGTACCGAAGTCAAGATAGCGGAGACGAACGTCATGACATTCCGCATAGTTCAGGACGGTTACGTATTCTGGTCAATCGGAGAAGAAGCACCGAGGAAAATAGGCTTGTATGACGATGATAAAGGGGTGGCTCTGGGAAAAGAGGTTCGCCAGATGCTGCTGCAGCAGACCCAAGCCAACAGCAAGCTAGTGATCGTGGTAAAAATCAGCGACAAAGCCAAATACAAGTACCTGGTCGATCTGATCGACGAGTTCAATTTGATGAAGATCGAGCGTTTCAGCCTGGATGACTTTACCGAATCAGACGCGGAAGCGGTCGGTATGCTGGCTTCGGTTGAAGAAACCGGGGTGCCTGAGGAGAACTGATTACCAGAGAGCCATAAAAGCGGAGTACAGAAAAAAGTGTCC
>JAKSCY010000001.1 GCA_022360355.1 Chlorobiales bacterium | reverse complement strand
CTTCAAAAGGTTTACCAAATACAGGGAGATTCCGATTATCGCGCTGACCGGGAACACCGACGCTGAAAATATTGCTTTGACAAAGCAAAGCGGCATGAACGATCATCTGGGAAAACCGGTCAGCAAGGAAGACCTTGCGAAAGTACTTTCAATCTGGCTGGCCACATAGTTTCCACGATTCCATCCTCTCTCTATCTCCCTTTCCTCTTCGTAGACTTCCACTCCCACATATTCACTTCATCTCTGACTTCCTCACAGACCTTCAAAACATATTGCAGTTCTTCTTTTTTCAACTCGCTATGCACAGAAAAACGCATTAGTGAACGGTTTTTAGGAGTTGCCGGGGTTAAAAATACTGACCCAAAAACATCCCGCTCTTCCAGCGCATCCCGGAAAACCTCGGTATCACTCTCCAGACCACTCTCTATCGCAACGATCTGAGACTGGCTGGCAATATTATATCCAAGAGAATCAAGGCCTTCACGTAGAAATTTTGCATTTTCACGCAGACGTGCTCTTCTATCATCACCATTCATAATAACTTTGAGGGTTGCCTGCAAGCCCGCTATTTCATGGGGCAACAAAGCAGAACTAAAAATAGAAGGGAATGCAAGATAGGGATAGTAATGAGCAAAATGCTCTGAACAGATAATAATCCCAGCTCTTCCCGCAAATGCCTTGGCGAGACTGGCCGTAATAAAATGCACCTTGTTGGTCAATCCCAGCCCGCTTACGAGACCGGCTCCTTTAGGCCCATGAGTCCCAAGGGAATGAGACTCATCAATAACGGATACACAACCGTAGCGTTCGGCAACATCGACAATATCCTCCAGAGGAGCGATATCCCCCGTGGTACTGTACAATGAATCCACAAGCACAATCCCCGGGCCATGCTCCTTGATCAGGCGTTCCATATGACCAACATCGTTATGCCTGAACGGATAAGGAATCGCACTTGCTGTTTTTACACCTTCCCATAGCGACATATGGGTAAAAAAATCTATATATACGGGAACATCCTCGCTTGCAATAACCTGTAAAAGACCAACATTCGCAGCCCATCCCGATTGACAGAGAACAGAGCTTTCAAAACCAACAAAATCTGCTATTGACTTTTCAAAAATCGACTTGTCACTGCCTTCATGCAGAAAAACCGCCGACATAACAAGTTCCCTCATCGAATTTTCCAGCATTGAAATCTGAGCACGAACAATGTCCGGATGCTTTGAAATATAAAGGTAGTCATTGCTTTGCAGAACAACAGAATCGGATCCGGGAACTCTGTTCCCCAAAACAAGCGGCTTACCATTTCTTCTAGGCTTGAAAGTTTCTTCCTCACATGCCTGAAGTTTTCTTTCTATAAAATCCGGAAAATGCTTCACACAGCCTGCTCCTGCCACCCCAGTCCGTCGCTTAATCCCTCCTTTACTCGACATCTCAATACTCCAAATATTCACCAAAGAACACCTCAATTGGCGTAAAAAGGCAAATTTTACCGTCCCCAACCTTTTACATTATAATAAGTTATCATTATAATCCATACTAATTTTTTCAACTTGGATTTAACAAGAAGGAAGCTATGCTAAAAAACATTTATAGTTTTTTATTTTGTTTATAAAGAGAAAATTGCTTAATCCTCACCCCCATGCAATATTAAATACACTCTCTCAATACCTCAACACTCAAATCAAGACTATTATTTGTCAACAAAAGAAAAATCTACAGAGTAAATTGCTGACATTATTATAAAGGAGTCTCCCTTTGCGAGGGGAAAAAGAGAATGAACCAAACCAGCAAGAGCTTCTATTGAACGATGCTGTTTAAGGAATTTCAAGAAAAGTTTTGGCAAAAAGCTCTAGATATTCTTGAGAATGCCGAGCCTAATATCCCAATTATGGGGCTCTTCGGGCTTGTAGGTTTTCCACTGTTCTATTTCGTATGGTCAAACATTTTCCCGCAGGAATTTGAGGACCTGCGTTTTCGAACACTTACCGCCATTTTAAGTATTCCCTGGGTTTTCTACCACCGCTTACCCTACTGGTTCAGGTCTTTTTTTCCGATCTACCTGATTATATCATGCTGGGTCATGATACCTTTTTTTTTCAGTTTCATGCTTCTGAAAAACGAATGGTCTCTTGTCTGGACAATGTCAAACATGGCCGGACTTTTTCTGCTCATCATTCTGATCAACGACTGGCTGGCTGTCAGCCTGTTGACAATTTCCGCCTATCTGTTCGCTACCGTTGCTGTTTTTTTTCTTGACGGCAGTATTGGATATAAGAATTTCCAATTCGAATACATCCCGATATTTCTTTTCGGAATTGTAGGCAGTATAATTTTCAGCCACAAAAAAAACATCGCAAGCCAGACGAAAATTTCACTGCTTCACAGCCTGAGCGGCAGCATCGCCCATGAAATGAGAAATCCCTTGAACTCTATTATCAATGCGATAGGTTCGCTACAGTCCATTCTTCCGGAAAAACCCGGAAAACCGGAAAAAGACGAGCCCGATCTGCACTATGAGCTCAGCAGATCAGGTCTGATAAGCCTGCATAATGTCATCGAGGAAAGCTCGGAAACCGTGATCAGGGCAAACAAGATCATCGACTCGATCCTGGCCGACATGCAGGGAAAATCTTTGGACCTGAAAATATTCAAACGGGTTGCCGCGAAGGAGAGCATTCAATCCGCAATCAGCAGTTTCAGTTATGACATTCCTGAAGATCGTAAGCTTATCAAAAACCTTGCAAAAACCGATTTCGACTTTTTCGGCGACAAGGATCTTTTTATCTATATCCTCTTCAACCTCATTAAAAACGCCCTTTCCTACAAGGCAAAGCCGGGTTTTGTCCTTGAAATAGTAACGGAAACCGGGCCAACAGGTAACACCATCAGGGTACGGGACACCGGACCGGGCATCCCTGCATCGAAAAGAGAAAGAATTTTTGATGCTTTTTACACTTCGGGGAAAAAAGGCGGAATCGGTCTGGGGCTGTCTTTCTGTAAACGGGTTATGAATTCATTCGGCGGCAGCATTACCTGTACATCGAAAAAGGACGAGGGAGCAGAGTTTATCCTTCATTTTCCTCTCTATAACTCCAAAGTAGCTGAAAACCTGAAAAAAGAAGTGCTTCAGACCAAAAACATCCTGATTGCAGATGACAGTCAAAGCAACCGTCTGACAGTCGAGAAATATCTGAAGGAGTGGTATTGCTCTACCGAGCATGCGGAAAATGGTACCCAGGCGCTATCAATGCTTACTCGACAAAGTTTCGACATGATACTCATGGACCTGGAAATGCCGGTTATGACCGGTGACGAAGCCGCCAAACGCATACGTCTGGAAAAGCAT
>JAKSCY010000379.1 GCA_022360355.1 Chlorobiales bacterium | reverse complement strand
CTTGTTATTATTGTTTAAAACGGTGAAATGCATGAAGAAATCAGTATCCTCGAAGCATCATTTTGTTTATCTGATCGTGGTGATGACCGCAGTACTCTTTCTCGGCGCTTGTGCGACAGCGCAAAAACCGCCCGGCGCATCAGCAGCTTCAAAACAAATGCCCCCGAGACCGAATCTGCATACTCTTTCTCTGGGAAATCCGGAGCTGAAAGACAAGTTTGTGGAAATAGGTCTGGGCGATATTGTGCGGACTTCGGACGGTGCCAGGATTGATTTCGAAACACTGATACAGGAGCTGGCCCAACCGCGCGTTGTATATCTCGGAGAAAGCCATACAAGCCTCTCGATTCACCAGTTCCAGACAAGGGTTATCAAATCTCTCTATAACCTTCAGCCCAGCCTCAAAATCGGAATGGAGTTTTTTCAGCGTGATAGCGACAAGGCCTTGAAGCTGTGGTCAAATGGTTGGCTCACGGAGAAAGGCCTGATGTATATGACCGGTTGGTATAAAACCGGTGGATACAACTTTGCCTATTACCGGCCATTCATGAATTTCGCGCGGGAAAAAGGACTTCCTGTCATTGGTCTCAACATTCCGAGAACAGTTTTGCGATCGATTTCGACCCGTGGTTTGGATGCCCTGAACGATGATGAAAAGAAAATGGTTGGAGCGGTAGATGTGAACAATAAAGAGCATCGCGAACTGATCATGCAGTATTTTGGCGGCGCTTCCATGGCCCATGGCGGCGGCGGCAAAAAAGCAGCCGAGGCGCGCATGGACCGTATGTACGCGGCACAAAGTACGTGGGATAATGTCTTTGCCGACAGCGCTCTCGCCGCTCTGGAGGACTGGGATGGGATTCTTGTGGTCATCGTTGGTAGCGGACATGTCTCTTATAATCTTGGCACCAATCGCCAGTTTGTGGAAAAGTCCGACTTGCCGACAGCCACGATTATGCCAATCCACGTTGATGGCAAAAAAGAACGTGTGCGCGTAGTCAGAAGCATAGGCGACTACATTGTCGGAGTTGAAGCAGACATGAATCCGGAACACTTTCCTCGTTTTGGTATCAGTGGAACCGATAAGGACGGAAAGATCGTTGTTGGCATGCTGTTTCCAAACTCGCTCGCTTCAAAGGCCGGCCTGAAGACTGGTGATATCATCACCGCGCTCGACGGTAAAAAGTTGAAAGATGCAACCGAAATGAGGATGCGGCTTGCCATTAAAACCTGGGGCGATTCAGCTCAACTCACTGTCAACCGGGATGGCAAATCGGAAGAGATTACAATAAAGGCAGAAAAATAAGTTCTGTGCAATTAGAGCAGTTCTCGAAAGTATTTTGTCAATGCTTTGTGTTTCTGTGCTT
>JAKSCY010000422.1 GCA_022360355.1 Chlorobiales bacterium | reverse complement strand
TCTTCCGGGCAGCAAGATGTTCAACGAGTACAGAACCAGAATCATTAACTGGAACTGGGCGGACTGGAACTGCAATACGCTCGTATGGAAGCATCCCCATATAACGCCAAAAGAAATGGAGAATATTTTGGTGTATGCCAAGCGAAAGACATCGTTATCGAAGATTCTCTTCGATATGATCAAGCGTGGAGCGCTTGACGATGCCTTCGACGGGGATAGTATATTGAGCACAGTGCTGAAACAGGCTTTCAGGCTGTCTTCCCTGCTGAGGCAACCATCCGTACGATAAGTCCGGCTGAAAATAAGGGCACCTCCATAAAAGGCAAGCCCGGCAAAGTACAATAATACACAGCCGGGCTCTCTTAACTTATCGTACTTACACGTTATTTCTTATCGGGCACTTCCTTCTCATCTTCTACCGCGTAGTTGATGAGGTAGTCATAGAGCCTTATCAGACGTGAGTTCTGCTCGTTCTGATCGATCCAGTGGCCGATCATTCCGATTGTACGTGCCAGAACGAAGAAACCGTTCAACGAATGAACCGGGAAACCAAGATCCATCAGGATGGCGCCCATGGTTCCATCGACGTTCAGGATAAGGTTATCCTTTTTCGCTGTGGTCACTTTCTCGACTTCAAGCGCGTAGTCGAGGCATGGCGTATGCAACGAGGTTTCATTTTTCACGTAGGATACCAGATATTTGACTCGCTTGTCAGGATTCTTCAAGCTCTTGACACGGTGACCGATACCGGGAACAGGACCGACGTTTTTCTTCATCCATGCCAGAAAGCCGGGAATGTCGTTCGGGAAATCCTGTACACCTTTCTGGAAATACTTACCTGCATTGGTTACAGCACCGCCGAAACGCGGTCCGATCATGGTCATACCGGCAGAAACAGCCTGGGGCATGTCGATTCCGGCACACGCACCGAGAATGGCTCCATAAGCACCCGAAACAGCGGGACCGTGATCGGCAGAGATCATGATGATTCGTTTGATGATCTCGGATTCTTCCTTTGTCGGAAGCTTCTTGTTCCAGAGAAGGCCGATGACGTCTTCCATGCCGTAGCCTTTTTCACAGAGCTCTGATGCCGCATAACCTCTGTAGCGCGGCTCTTCGCCGCGGTCGTCGGAGATCGTTGTACGAACAAGCGGTTCGACAATAACTTCACCTTCCTTGATGACTTTCTGAACCTTTGGAGGCAGTTCCGGCAGCAGATCGTCGGAAATCGGTTCTTCCGGTGCAATGGAGCCATCAGCGAGAAGTTCGTCATACACCTGCTTGATCGCCTTGCTCAAACCACCAAACGTGTCAGGAACAAGTGCACCTGCCTCACGAAGCACATTCATCTTCGATCGAGCCGAACCGGCGCCTTTTTTTCCTTCTTTTGCACCTGCATGACCGAACTTCATGCCCTGAGGAAGTACTTCCTGACAGGTACCGCCGATAGCGGCGATAACTCTTATACGACGTTTTTCCGCAGCAAGCCATTCTGCTGCCTCTTCTTCAAGTGATCCGCCAACCTCACCGATAATAACGACAGCTTTGGTATCCGGATCTTTTTCAAACATTTCAAGATAGGTGACAAAATCGGTTCCCGGATAAGCATCGCCACCGATAGCTACGGCAGAGGTGATACCGTTACCGTTCTGCGCACACAACCACATCGCTTCATTGGAAAGACCACCGGATTTTGTAAGAACTCCGAACGATCCCGGCCTGTAAAGATTGCAAAGCTTGAGGTTCTTGTATTCGCCGCCGATAACACCAAGACGGCATTCACCTGCGGACATGATACCGATAGAGGAAGGACCGTTGAGTATCTTGCCGTTTTTCTCGGCAAGAATGCGGAGTTTTTTTGCGTCTTTCTCAGGAACACCTTCGGTAATGACCGAAACAAGATTGATGTGCTCCGACTCAAGAGCCTCCTGTGTTGCCTTGGTAGCACGGGATGCACCAAGATAGACCAATGCTGTATTGATCTGCGGGTTATGAGCCAGCGCTTCATCAAGCGTAGAATAAACTTTGACGTTTTTCAGTTCACCACCAAGGAAAATCTCTTTCTGCTGGCCTTCTTCGGGAGGATAGACAAAAGCCTGTATTGTCAGAGGACGTTTCACAAGGAAGTCAAATTCGGCCATTTTCTTTGCCGCATTCACGCCTGCTGCTCCGCCAATTATAACAGCGCGTGTCTCTTTATTAATTACAATGCTCACAGTTATTATCCGGTTTAATGAGTTATCAATGTTATTCTTCTTTTTACGATGTCGCGTATCAGGAATTCATGGCCAGATCAACGATATCGGTCATCGGCATGTTTCGGTCATAAACATGGATGTCGAACCCTTCATCCTTGAGTTTGCTGATAGCAGCAAGTCCCTCGGTTTCGTTCGGACCACCACGACGAACCCAGATTTTAACCCCTTTCAGGAAGCCGTTTTCCCTGCTTTCACGCAGGCCGTTGATAATACCCCCGAATGTCGCTTTCACGTCGGTAAAGTTAGCGATAGCCCCCCCGACAATGATATGCTTGATATTCGGAAGCTGGCAAAGTATCTCCGTCAGAGCTTCAACCGCCCAGTCCGGCGGTGCGCCGGAGTATTCGGCGTAGTTGGCTATTGTACCGCCCCGGGCAACAACCGCATCTGCATAAAATACAGAAGCACCGCCGCCTGCAGTCAGAAGAGCCACTTCCCCGCCGGGAACCTCGACAAATTTTACCGAACCCTTGATCCTTGAATCAAGCTCCATCATCTGCTGTTCAGCATCGGTATATGGACGTCCGATTTCCGAGACCGGCTTGAAATCCCAGTCAGGATGACGGAACCTGGCATCCCAGTCAACATTCATAACCGCATCAAGCGCAGCAAACCTCATATCGCTTTTACGAATAACAAGAGGATTGATTTCTATCGACTGTGCATCTTCGTTATCAAAACAGAGAACGAGTCTGGAAGCGATCTTCCCAACGCGTTCTGCAATTTCACCCTCAAAACCTGCCTCTTCAGCAAGTGCTGTCAAGTCTTCTATGGAAGGAGCCTCGCCGACAGGAATCTGGATGCGTTTGACTGTGTCCCAGTTGTCTTCAATATCAACGCCGCCCTTGCTTGAAACGAGCAGTTCAGCACCATCCTTGTTCCCGCTCATCGACATGTAAAACTCTGCATCATGATCGAGCATTTCGGCAATGATAACCTGGCGGATCTCGGCCGAGCCGATTTTCTTGCCGATCATTTCACGGGCAGCCGCTACGGCTTCGTCCAGATTGAGGCCAAGCTTGACAAGGCCAAGTTTATACCTTCCACCGATAGCTTCATGAGCCTTTACAACGAGTTTGGATTCCCTGAGCCATTTATTTGCTTCGCCAAGCTGAGCCAGTCTGTTCGGATCCATGACAACAACATAGTTAGGCACAGGAATGCCCCACTTGTTGAAAAACTTCATAGCCGATCCTTCAAGTATCTTTGCCATTCTATTCGTATTTTATTTGTTAAACGCTGTGAAAACGCAAAAAATCAAAAAACGCAAAGCTTAAATATAGCTATATTTCCTCCTGATTCAAGCAATTTTCTCTTGTAAATAAGCATGCATGTAGCTTTTTTATGCCTAAGTTCATGGAAAGCTCCTCTTTTGTAATTTTTCCTGACATTTTGAGTCAAGCACCTGTTGCCCGGTATTCCAGTATTGAAAGATTGTGATATAACAACTATGGCTATGGATAACTTTATTACCTGGTGGCAAACACTTCCCTCCCGAATGGATCCGGTTATTATAACTGTAGGCAGTTTTCCTGTGCGCTGGTACGGCATGATGTACATCATTGCCTTTGCGGTGGTATATCTCGTGACTCGTTACAGAATCAAAACTGAAAAACTCCCCTACTCCCCCACTTTTACCGGCGATGTTCTCACATGGGCCATTGTAGGGGTTCTGCTTGGAGGCCGCCTGGGGTATCTCCTTTTTTACAGTTTCCCCGAGTTTATTGCCAATCCTCTCGGCTCGATCATTCCTTTCAGTTTTTCCGGCGGAAGCTGCAGTTTTTCAGGCATCGCCGGCATGTCGTATCACGGCGGCGCTATCGGTGTTTTTCTTGCGGTATGGCTTTTCACCAGAAACCAGAACAAACCTTTTCTGCAAACTATCGACCTTTTCATCGTCTCGGTTCCACTGGGCTACATGTTCGGGCGACTCGGCAACTTCATCAACGGTGAACTTTATGGCCGTGTCACCGACGCTGCAATAGGAATGTATTTTCCTATGGCACCTGGAGACTCTCTCCGGCATCCTTCACAGCTTTATGAAGCTTTTTTCGAGGGAATTTTTCTTTTCGTCATACTCTGGGCGTTACGCAAAAGAGCACCTTATCCGGGTTTTCTCTCGGGGCTTTATCTCATTGGTTACGGCGTCGTTCGCTTCTTCATTGAATTTTACCGTGAACCCGACGCACACCTTGGCTTTATTTTCATGCAGCTCTCAATGGGACAGCTTCTTTGCCTTGCCATGATAGCCGGAGGAATCGGCGTTATAGCCGTGAGCAGTAAGCTGGGAAACAAACAGGAAGAAAACAGAAAGCAAAAAGATCCGGTAATAGAAACTGGGAAATAAAATCAAGAACCTGTTACTCTACTCACTGGTTACTTGTTGACAACAACAGTTCCTCGCCTTTGCCGAAGCAGCGTTTCCTGACAATAAGCATGGTTACAATGGATGTTGTAGCGGTCGAACCAACCAGCATGAGCATGATAACGATCTGATAGCGTATTGCCTGCAGGGGATCTGCACCGGCAAGAATCTGCCCCGACATCATTCCCGGTATAAACACAAGCCCCACACCCATCATCGCATTGATTGAAGGAATCATTCCTGCCGTAACAGCATTTTTGAACATTTCCGAACTCGCCTCCTTGTAGTTTGCCCCCAGACACAACCTGGTCTCAATCAACCCTCTTTGTTGACGCATCTCTCCGAACAGACGCTCAAGTGCAATTGCCAGGGCAGACATCGAGTTACCGATAACCATACCGCCTATCGGGAGA
>JAKSCY010000404.1 GCA_022360355.1 Chlorobiales bacterium | reverse complement strand
TACGTCATGAAGTTCACTCAAATCGAAGTAGGCATCGGCTGCCGCTTCGATCCATGCCTTGAGGCGTTCGTGCCAGCTATCGGAGGCACAGCTTTCCACCCGTAACCGGACACGATTCATGACCTCGTCTTCGAAGCCGTCCCTTATTACCTCAAGCAGCTCTGACTTGCTTGCGAAGTAATGGTAAAGCGTACCCTTTGCGACTCCGGTACCGGCAGCGACCTCATCCATAGTTGTGGCCTCGTAGCCCTTTTCCACGAATAATTTGCTGGCGGTTTCGATCAAAGATGCACGTCGCAGATCCGCATTCCGTGGACCTGAAGGTGCACCGGCTCGACGAGTGGCCCTTTCGGCGGTCAGTTGTTTGGAGATCGAAGTTGGCCGTTTCAATTTCTCTCCTTACTGGTTATGCCATGCAATACTGCAGGCAAACATTAACAAGATTATTGACCAGCGGTCGAATTTAAATTGACTTCCAGTCTATTTTATCATAAAGTCCAGTCGGATTAAACATTCTTTTATCAAGACGCATCATTGAAGTAAGAATCCAGCGGACCACATAGCTCTCTGAAAAGATCACTACCGGCAATCAATCCGTTTGTGCCGTCCTTGGTGATGGGTGCCCTGTACCAGGAGGGAATTGCTTGCGCCACCAGTTCCGCATCCGGCCGGTGCCGATGTGGCAGCCGTGGCCAAACCGAGGGCCGGGCTTTTTCTTGAGGCCGATTGGTCCAGGAATCGTAAACTGTAAAAAAGTCCTTTCAATGAAAAGTCAGGAGGTACACATGAAAAAAATTCACAGGAGCTATTGCGGCCTTTGCCATCCGCGATGTGGTACCTTGCTACATATTGAAAATGGCAAAGCTGTAAAAGTCACTGGCGATCCAGACCATCCAATCACTCGGGGAGTCATCTGCGAACGCGGTCGATTGATGCTGGATCATCTCTATCATCCGCAACGCTTGAATTATCCGTTAAAAAGAACTGGTAAAAGAGGACAAGGCCAATGGAAGCGGCTGAACTGGGAACAAGCCCTGGATGAGGTGGCGGAAAAGCTGGCGGGCTTGAAAGAACAATATGGGGCTGAGACCCTGACATTCACGCACGGCACCAAGCGGACTTATCATTGGGATTGCCGTCGTTTTTTTAACCTCTTTGGTTCTCCCAATACCTGTGGTGCAGGCAACATTTGCTTTTGCCCAAGTTATGCCACTGAATATGCCACTTACGGAGGGGTGTCGGGTGACCTGGACGAGGGATCGGACTCTCGATGCATAGTTTTGTGGGGCTGTAACGCTTCACAATCAAGCCCTACTGGTCTTTATGCCCAACTCGTTAACGCTCGAAAAAAAGGTGCCAAACTGATCGTTGTTGACCCCCGAAGAATAAAAGAGGTGGAGATGGCAGATTTATGGTT
>JAKSCY010000058.1 GCA_022360355.1 Chlorobiales bacterium | reverse complement strand
GCCCTGGTTGTTTCGGAAAAGTCAAGGGTCATACGGACATTGCCCATCGTTGCTTCTGAAGGTGTGATGCCGTTGAGAGTGGTGTTGATCATTGTGCCTGTGTTGCCAGCATTATCCTTGATTTCAATGTTTCCACTGCCTTTTTCAATCGTGATTCTGGACGGCCCGGAAACAAGCAGGTTTTTTGTTACGGAAATAGAGACCTTGGCGTTTCCGGATGGTGAAAGACCGCGGATAGCCCATACATTCGGCAGCTCAAGGGACACCGTGTTTGGGAGTGCGACGCCTATATTTTCCTCTGAGAGAGGGCTGCCGGTTTTTGCTTCACCAGACCACTGAACATCAAAAGCCGCCGAGCCTTCATCAACAGGAGATGTAAATTGTTCAAAATTAATAGTCAGTCCGGAATAGTAATGCAGGATGATGCAATCGGGAAGCTTTATGGACACGCTTGTTTGCCCTGAAGTGCTGCTGCTGCTTGTTTGCCCTGAAGCGCTGCTAACTGTCATCAAAAGGCTGGTGCACGGGAGAAGGAGCGCTATGCACAGCAGAATACCGGAATGTGTTTTCCTCATTGCAATGTAGACATTTTTCAGGGGAACGACAGAAAACCTCCATTACAATATTCTACTGAAATAATATTTCAAATCAAAAAAGTCGCTCTTAACTTTTTTTTGTTTTGAAGGCTAACGACTAAGTTGATAGTTTAAAACTGTAAGGAAAAGCAGTTGCATGCGGCAAGTTATGAATGCATCGGAAGGTGCGCGCACACGTCACAAGTTGCTGTTTTTTTGTATGTCCGGGTGGTGGTTAAGCCGGGGAAGATTTTTTAGCGTGTTGCGAAAATGAAGGACCTTATTTTTCTGACAGGGGGAGCAAGAAGCGGCAAGAGTGCATATGCTTTGCAGTGTGCAGGGTGTTACGAAAAGAAGGTGTTTCTGGCTACGGCTGAAGCATTTGATGAAGAGATGGCGGCGCGTGTGCAAAAGCACAAGGAAGAGAGGGGTACGGGTTTTTATACCATCGAGGAGCCGATGCATCTCGACAGGGCTCTGCGTGAAATACCTGGGGAGACCGAGGTTGTAATAGTTGACTGTTTGACGGTCTGGGCAGGGAACCTCCTGTACAGACTGGGCTCAAGTAAAGAAATTATGGTCTTTGTGGACCGTTTGCTTGATGTCTTGCAAAATCCTCCGTGTAATATTATTCTCGTATCCAACGAAGTCGGGATGGGAATTGTGCCTGAAAATGCAATGGCGAGGGAGTTTCGTGATATTACGGGTATCATTAATCAGAAAGTGGCGAACGTTTCTACCGAGGCATGGCTCCTCTGCAGCGGACTCCCTGTAAAGTTGAAATAGATTGAATATCCAGATCAGAAATGAACATCCGGCCGACTACCGAAGAGTTGAAGAAATCACACGAAAAGCGTTCTGGAATCTTCATGTCCCTGGGTGTGATGAACACCTGCTGGTACACAAGTTGAGGAAACATGAAGATTTTGTCAAAGAGCTCGACTTTGTTGCCGTAAAAGACAATGAGGTTATTGCCAATATTATGTTTTCAGATTCATGTCTGACGAACGAGAATGGTGATACACTGGGCGCCTTGACCTTTGGACCGGTGAGTGTACTTCCTGAATATCAAAGGCAGGGGATTGGCTCGAAACTAATTACTCACGCGATTGAACGAGCAATCGAGATGGGATATGCTGCAATTATTATCTGGGGGAACCCAGGTCGTTATTGCAAGTTCGGATTCAAGGCATCGAAGTCATATAACATTAGTATTGCGAATAACAGGTATCCATGTTGCCTTCTTGTCAAAGAGTTAACGACAGGGATACTTTCAAATCACCATTGGCAATTTTATGAAAGCGACGTTTTTGACGTAAATCGAGAAGAGCTTGAGGAATTTGACTGTACGTTTGAAAAACTGGAGAAAGAAAGTCGCTATACGCAAGAAGAGTTTGCCATTTTGAGTAGAGCGTATCTTGAATAAATAGAGGAGCCCTTAAAGAAAAATATGAATTTACAACCGAATACCATGCTCGATCAGTTACAGGATGTTCT
>JAKSCY010000824.1 GCA_022360355.1 Chlorobiales bacterium | reverse complement strand
ACTGGTGTGTCAGTGGTGCAATCACCTATCAGACCTCTGATATTGCCTTCAAAGCCAAACGCAGAGAAAAACTGACTGAAAGACTAAAAGCTGCTAAAGTTGGAGAGGAGGGTTAATTATGTACGGATGGGCAGGACAACGACTTCGTGTCGATCTTACAACTGGTGAAATTATGAAAGAGCCACTGTCCTATGAATACAGACGTAAATGGATTGGTGGACGTGGTTTCAATTCCGATATTATTTATAACGAGGTTCCGGCAGACCTGGATCCTTACGATCCTAAATCCCGCGTATGTTTCGGTATGGGTCCGGTAAGCGGTACCGCCGCTCCTTCAACCGGCCGTGTAACCGTTACGGCTAAAAGCCCCCTGACCGGTGGTTTCGGCGACTCCAACATGGGTGGCCACTGGGGTGCTGAAGTTAAATTTGCCGGCTACGACCAGATCGTTATCCAGGGACGCGCCAAGCACCCCGTATACATCTGGATCGATGATGACAAAGTAGAAATCCGTGACGCACGTCACCTGTGGGGCAAGTTTCCGCGCGAAGCCGACCCCATGATCAAAGAAGAGCTGGGCGATCCCGACATTCACATGATGATGATCGGCCCGGGCGGTGAAAACATGGTTCGGTTTGCCTGTACGTTCAACGACGTATGGCGTGCAGCCGGCCGTACCGGTACCGGCGGTGTTATCGGTTCCAAGAACCTGAAAGCAATCGCTACCCGTGGTTCCGGCACCGTTAAAGTAGCCGATCCCAAGAAGATGATGGACGTATGTAACCGTCTGCGCCAGGCTTTCAAAAACGACCCCATGAAGATGGGTCTGTATGAAATCGGAAGCCTCTGCCTCATCAACGTCGCCAACCGCGACGGATGGCTCCCGTGGCGCAACTTCCAGGGCGGTTCCCATCCGGATGCAAACAACATGTCCGGTGAGACCCACTCAGCCACGGTTCTGAAACACCGCGAAGGCTGCTTTGCATGCCCGATCTCCTGCGGCCGGT
>JAKSCY010000025.1 GCA_022360355.1 Chlorobiales bacterium | reverse complement strand
GGGTTTGGACAGGATGCAGGCCATGGCCGAAGCATCACGTTGTATCGAGTGCGGCTGCAACGCCCGTTTTGACTGTGACCTGAGAAAGTACGCGACCGAATATGGCGCTGACGAGAGCCGTTTTACCGGTGAAAAAAGAGACTACAATGACGATGCCCGCCATCCGCTCATAAAGATCGAGGGCGATAAGTGTATTACCTGCGGCAGTTGTGTAAGGATGTGCCTCGAAGTCAGGGGTATCGGTGCATTGAGTTTCATCGACCGCGGTTTCGGGACACGTGTCGGGCCGAACTTTGACGATCCCCTGCAGGCGACAGGCTGCGATGCCTGCGGTATGTGTATCGACGTCTGTCCGACCGGTGCACTTGCGCCGAATACAGGGAAGGAAGCCGGGCCCTGGGTGGCGGAAGAAACCGCAACTACCTGTACTGCATGCAGCCGGGGATGCGGATTGATGGTTTCAACAGCCGAAAAAAGAGTTGTCAGGGTTCAGAGTATCGACACAGATCCTGTCAACAATGCGGTTATTTGTGCGGAGGGACGTTTCGGTTATCAACTGCTCGATGACAGCGGGGAACAGAACGACCAGTCGACGGTTCAGGAGGCAAAAGAGATGCTTGCATCTGCAGGAACGCTCGCTGTTGTGGTATCACCGGGGCTCACCATAGAGCAGACCTATGCTGCCGCACGTCTTGCAAGACGGTACGACGGAGAGCTTTTCTATCTCCTTGGAGAAGATGCCGCGCAGGAAAACCAGACTTCGGTGCAATACAGTAAAGTAGCCGGGGAAGCCAATATCGCACTTCTTGACCGTCTGCATGCAAAAGGTGTCAGTAGCGGTGAACAGCCGGAAGCCGATACGCTGCTCCTTGTCGGTGCGGAAATTGAAAAAACGGACGGGCAGAAAGTAATCGCTATCAGCCCTTCGAAAGGCGATGCAGAGTGCCGGTTTGTGCTGCCTCATCCTTTACAGACAGAAGGTTTGACGCTCAACCGTGACGGTGATCTTTGTATAGTCCGTGCAGTGCTGCCAAAACCGGATCAGGTGCTTGATTGTCACGCGCTGCTTGCTGAACTGGCAGGTGAAGACTCGTTTACCGAACTTCAGGCACTGCGCAACGCATTGGCGGACGAGATAGAGGAACTGTCGGCGATACGCGACGCCGATGCTGAAGAACGGCTGCTTTCCTCCGGTCTCGAACCTGTACTGAAAAGCGTGTTGCCTGATTCCAGGGAGAAAGCCTTTGCCGCTCATTTGAACGCCATCGGGATGTATGAGCCGAGGTGCGCCTGTGCATGCGGCGAGTAATATGAACTGAATTTCTGTCATGATCTTTATTGCGGATTACGGGGCCGGAAACCTGCACTCTGTGCAGAAGGCCTTTGAATATATCGGGGTTAAAACAGTCGTGAGCAGTGATGCTTCACTCGTGTCGAACTTTGACAAGGTGCTGGTGCCGGGAGTCGGCGCATTCGGCCACGCTATCGGTTCGTTTAATGCTTCGGGATTCAGCGAAGCGCTTCATGAACATGTCGACAAGGGACGAAAGGTGCTCGGGATATGCCTGGGCATGCAGCTGTTTCTGACACAGAGCGAAGAAAGAGGGATACATAAAGGACTTGGTTTCGTGCCCGGGAAGGTGCTTCGTTTCAGAAGTGACAGGGAAAAAATTCCTCAGATCGGGTGGAATTCGGTGACTTGCAGGAAGAAGAGCGTGCTGTTCGAAGGTGTACCGGATAACTCGTTTTTTTACTTTGTGCACTCCTATTACTGCGAGCCGGAATGTGAGGAAGACATCGCGGCAACGACTGTGTTTGCCGGAAAGAATTTTTGTTCGGCCATAGAAAAAAATGGTATTTTCGCTCTACAGTTTCATCCTGAGAAAAGTTCGGAGGTAGGGTTGAAGGTGCTTGAAAATTTTGCGAAGTATTAATTGGTAACTGTACGGAGAGAAGGAATATGTTGATTATCCCGGCAATAGATATAAAGGATGGAAAGTGCGTCAGGCTTACCCGCGGGGAGTTTGACAAAAAGAAGATATATCTCGACAACCCGCGTGACATGGCGATCATCTGGCGCAAGCAGAACGCCAAAATGATCCATGTTGTTGATCTCGATGCTGCCTTAACCGGCAAACCGGTTAACTTCGAAAAGATAAAAGAGATTGTCTCGACACTTGACATTCCGGTGCAGGTAGGCGGTGGGATCCGTTCTGTCGAAACGGTGGCTCAATACCTTGAAATCGGTGTCAGCAGAGTTGTTATCGGTTCGGCTGCGGTAACGAATCCTGAGCTTGTTGAAGAGTTGCTCAAACAGTATTCCGCTTCCCAGATTGTTGTGGGTATCGATGCTCAAAACGGTGTTCCCAGGATCAAGGGTTGGACCGAGAGCAGCGGGATGAAGGATTACGAGCTCGCGCTTGAGATGAAAAAACGCGGAGTCAAAAGGATTATTTACACCGATATCTCCTGTGACGGGATGATGCAGGGGGTTGGTTTCGAAAGCACAAAACAGTTTGCGATGAAAGCAGGGATGAAAGTCACTGCTTCAGGCGGCGTTACGAGCTCCGAAGATCTGAGAAAGCTTCGTACGATTGAAAAATATGGAGTTGACTCGGTTATTATCGGCAAAGCTCTTTACGAAACCAATTTCCCTTGTCAGAAGCTCTGGTATAATTTCGAGAAATGTATGGACATTGACCGTAACTTTTCATCTGCATTACGGAAAGAGTGCTGTCGTTGATCCATATGCCTTAAGAACATCAGGGTGCCGCTATAAATTGTCGCGAGCAGCATGAGTACGAGGCGAACGGAGCCAGGATACCGAAGTGTACACAAGGTACATGAGGATTTTGAGCACCGATCAACGAAGTAATCATGGTGCGCAGCAAATTAATAGAGGAGCCCATCATTATTCCGGGAGTGACGTGTCACAGCAGGCCCCCTCTATCGAACAGAAGATCGAAGCGGTGATCTTTGCCTCCGAAGAGGCTGTCTCGCCGCAGTCTATCAGGCAGGTGCTCGATGAAGAGCTTTCAGCAGCCGACATTGATGCATGTATCGACAGGCTGAACGAGACCTATGCATCAACCGGAAGATGTTTCAGGATTGCCGGGATAGCCGGGGGGTTCCGTTTCCTGACGCTTTCTTCGCTTGAGCCTACCCTGAAAAAAATGCTCGCACCAAAAATCCAGAGAAAACTTTCACAATCTGCTTTGGAGGTTCTGGCTGTTATTGCTTATCAACAGCCGGTTACCAGAGGAGAAATTCAGCAGATACGCGGAGTCAGCCCGGATTATGCGGTTAACAAGCTGCTTGAACGCGGG
>JAKSCY010000214.1 GCA_022360355.1 Chlorobiales bacterium | reverse complement strand
TACAGATTTCGCCGCCGCCAGGATTCTTGCTATTTCAACGTCACCAGATTAATTGATCTCTCAAGAGCCTGGAGCGCTTTCTCAAATCCTATTAATTCGTCCTCGGCGGCATAGGACATGCTCGCCACAAATTGTTCGTACTCTTTTTGGTACAAACCGTCCTCTTTTAATATCCTCAAAGCATTCGCCAATCTATCAGTAACGGACATATTCGCAATAACATCACCGCCTCTGCGACTTTTGTCTTGCTCCAAAGACCCTTTAGCCGAGGACGCAAAATCATCCGGTGCTTCTGTAATCATATTTTCCAAGGCAGCAAGGTCATGAAGATGTCTTATTACTGTGGGATCGTCTTTGTCATCTTTCCTGTCACGAACAAGAATGCGCCATGTCAATGCGCTTAATTTGTCGCCAGCCGTTTCAATAGCCGAAACACAATTAATTTCCAGCTCTGGCATTGTCTGCGTCACTTCGGATACCATTGAGCGAATAGTCCTTCGTTGAGCAGGTCTCTTGAGCTCCATGAAGGTCATTTCTAGTTGAAGATGCGGCCTTAGGAATGAACCCTCGAAAGACCTATCGTATTGAATGGGTATCTTGAAGAAACGGTGGCTATCACCACGCATGATCTCATCCTCATCAATACTAAAGCGCTCATCGCTTTGTATTGCAGCAACCACATCCTTTCGAAAGGCTCTCCTTTGCCCAGCGGACAAAGAGCTTCCCTCAGAGATAGTCAGGATAAAATCCAAATCCTCCGAAAATCGTTTTATCAAAGCATAGCCCTTGGAAAGGCTGGTGCCACCAGAAAACACGATTTTTATATCTCTGTTAATTTGTAGGTCAGATAGAAGGACAAGGAGTTGTACCGCATACCAATCTTTTTCGATAAAAGACGGTTCGATACCTAATTCCAGGGAAATATCCCGAACAACAGTTTCATCAAGCGACTTTTTCAAAAGAGATATACTTTCCATTATAGCCAATACGTCGCACTATTCTCCCCTTAACGCCAATCACACGTCCAGTTGGAACCTGGGTTGATTTCCCAGAATTATAAGCCTTTTCGGCAGATGATGGAACGACCCTAACGCCAAGTTTTTTCAGAAGCTCTTTTGCAAGTTCAGGCAAAGGTTTTTCTGGCACAACAATTCCGCTAATACTGGATTTTTTTGAACGTGCGTATGTACCGTAACCTAGGCTAATAAGAAGCTCCTTTTTCACAAGTCCTCTCAAAATGCGCCCGACCTGATCATAGCCACCAATATCCT
>JAKSCY010000471.1 GCA_022360355.1 Chlorobiales bacterium | reverse complement strand
GTTCGAACAGGACATCCTGGCGCTGCCACCTGTCCTGGTCGGAGCTGTCATATTGAAAACCAAGCTGTTTCAACACTCTCATAACCTGTTCATCATACTCGAGATAAGGCGCACGGAACCAGACGACCGGCTTACCCGTGATCGCCTCAAGAATTTCCCTGGACTCCCCGAGCTCCTTGACAAGTTCCAGGGAATCAAGCGTTGTCAAATGAGGATGAGTGAAAGAATGCGAACCAACCGTATTGTTACCGCGGGCAATTCGGGCAACAAAGTCGCGATTCTCCTCGGCAAACCTGCCGGTGAAAAAATAAGTGGCAGGCACTGTAAGCTGAAGCCTGTTCAACGCTTCACGATCTTCCGGCATCTCCGTATCAAAAGAAAGCATGACCGGTATCTGACGATTTTCTGCCCGTATATCTGTCGTGGGGGGCAACCACATGCTCAACAGAATCAATATGTAAAGAATGCGTGTCATGATAATCTCCGTTTACAGCAACCAGGCTTTTAATCCTGGAAACCGTTTTTCGTTCTACCTTTTAGCATCAAACATCATGCCAAAATCAAGACACAAACGGATAAAACATTTTATAAAAATCACTTATAATGAAACACGCATTAATTTACAGTCTGGATAAGCACCCAAAATCATGCAACAGTTGTCGCATGAACGGACAGGTCGATCATTCGTCTCCGGGAAAAAGGAAGGAAATATCATTTGGACACTTGCCTGAACTTCTTTCAGGAAGACCTGCCCGCGATACAAGACAGAAACGAACTGAAAAACACGTCAAGCGGTAAATATCGACAAGATGAGCACGATGGTATTTTCTGAAGACAAAACAGAGGATGTGCAAAGCGGGAAACTTACATACGGGAACAAAAAACCGGAGTTGTTCCGGTTTGAATACTTTCGGCACCGGCTTGCATGACGGTATAAGATTTATCAACAATAATGTCGGCAGCATAACGAAGTGAGCTGACGCTGCGGTGTTCCATTTCGAGCACCTTTATTCTCTCCTCGTCAACACTTTCCTTTCCTCGTACAAGCTGGCTTTTCTTTGTTTCATGCCAGGTAAGATCTATGAATACTCTCAGGTCCACGTCGTTTACCCCTATCGCATATAATCCATCGATTATCAACAGCTCAATCCTGCCGAAATCCGTGTACAACTGGTCTGTTTCCTGAGTGACCAGATCTATACAAGGCATAACAGACTTTCTCCCACTCCTGAAATCATCTATTGTACTGTTCAGCAGATCCCAGTCATACTCTTCTATCCCGACCTGCTCAAAGTTTCCTCGTACCCTCCATGCCTTCCTTTCAAGAGGCGGGACCTTGTAATAGTTGTCTGCATGCAGCACTTTCACCGACACTCCTTTTTTCCTGAGAGCAATACCAAGCTCATGCGAAAGCTCGGATTTTCCAGCTCCTGACTCTCCCGATATAGCAAGTATGAATTTGTAAGCAGGGTTTCTGTGCTTCAATGCTGATCGTTGACCCAGCACATGTTTCACTATAGTTTTTGCAGCTTTTTTGTGCTTTTCGCTTATAAGTAGAATATCGTGCAACATGTTTACCTCCGGCTTTTTGCGGTATTCTCAGGCTTATGCCTTGAACATGCTTTCTACTCATAATCCTCAACAAACGTGCCAGAAAAGGAATTTTTCCTGTAAGCACTTTAAATATTGATAATTAACAAAAATCTTAGTGGTCCGAAAGAAACCTGCTCCCCTGTGCACACAGAGGACATATGTAGCAAAATAACACACTGCGCTCTTTTTCCGGCGCAACCATCTGCAAACACAAAGAGAAGGGGAAAATCAGATCGGGGGAAGTTCAGGCAGAATCTACGACACCCATAAATGCGGTTACCAGGTACTCCTTTTGTTTTTCAGCTCATCACTGAACGCAACAACTCTCGTATAACTTAAAAAAATACGATACGGCTGCGTGAGAAATGTTGACAACATCAATGAAACACTATTATGCCGCGACTGTAAAAGAGAAATAGCACCCTGTAAAGCAGTAAGACATTCCATAACTAACATGTAGGCAATACCAAATTTCAAAAACGTCAACGGCATAGCCGAAAGAACAACAATAGACGGAAAGACAACAATAAACATCATTTCAAGAAAAGCACTGCCGAAACCGATGAAAAGAGCATAAGGAAGCCAAAACAGGCTGAGCAATCCCGTTTTGCCGGTAAACAAGGTCTGGTGATGTTCGCGATATACCTGCAAGTGCCCCCTTGACCATCGAATACGCTGCTTTTTCAAAACACTCCAGGAATTTACCGCAGAAGTATACGCAATGGCCCTTGGCTCATAAACCGTCTCGTAGCCTCTTTCAAGCAAATCAAGCGTAATGTCAAAATCTTCCGCAAGAGTTCTGTCCTTAAACCCACCTGCCTCAAGAAGCACATCCCGGCGAAATGCAGTTACAGGGCCGGGACAAATGCTTACGGAATACCCCGATCTGACTTGGGCTTCCTTGATAACGGATTGGCCATACAGATACTCGATGGCCTGCATCCTCTTGAGGTAACTGTCTGTCTTCCTGAGCAGTACCTTTCCGGCCACAGCACCTGTAAACGGATCGCTGAAATTGCTGACAAGGTACTTCAGCACCATGGGGTCAAGATAGGAATCGGAATCAGTGAAAAACACGATCTCACCCCTTGCACGCTCCAGTCCCCTGTTGAGAGCGGCAGATTTCCCATGATTGTCGCGCAGCCGGATAACCGAGACATTGTAGTTTTCAATGATCGGCGCTGTGAGATCCCTTGAACCATCATCAACAACAATGACTTCATAAAAAGGATAATCAATGGCGAGTGCTGACTCTATACATCGTGATATGTTCGACTCTTCATTAAACGAAGGGATGATGACAGAAACAAAAGGAAGTCTTGTGCTGAACCGTTTTTTTTTGTCAGGGAGGTTTGCCAATAAACTGAAGAAAACAAAAGGGAAAAGGGAGCCCCAGACATAAATCGCAAAAAACATTTGCAAGGTACCGTGCAGCCAGACAGGAATAAACAGCTCGTCGTATCCAAAAAGCATGCGGTTTATGCTGTCAATAAACGATGGGAGCCCTCTCCACAGAAAAACAGAAACGAAAACCGACACAAGAAGCGCAAGAATCATCATTCCCGGATTCTTCACCTTCAGACACTCAGCCGGTTTGCGGCAGGCAGGGCGGGAGGTATTGTCTGCTTGATTCATGACAGCATCACTTTGCTTTTGCCCTCACTGTTAACCCCCCGGAAAATTCACAGGACAGGCAACCAGAAATTGATACCCACCCTCACATCTTCGGTAAGATCTTCCTTTTTGTCAAGATAATCGACCCGGAGGTATTCCGCATAAAGATAGAGACTTCCGGGTATCAGCCTGTTCAGCGAAAGCCTTGCACCCGGGCCATACTGTACATAGTTTAGCCATGGCTCTTCGTTCCATTCCTCACCAAAGAAGTCATTGACAAAAGCACCTTTTACATAAGGCTCAAAAGCAAGTTCCCCTATAGCAAAACTCAACCCGATCTTCGGTATAAGCGTCAGTATCAGAAAATTGTCTTCACCCTCGTCGCTGAAGTATGTAGTATGGTATGCCATTTCCCCCCAAAACTCTTTCCAGAACCGAAAGCCGTCTCCAAGCTCCGTTGATTTCGCGTACCACGCGCTTGCACCGGTTTTGAAGTTCTCCGAAGCAACATCATCCGGAATATCACTTTTGGCATTATCGAATGTTTCGGTAAGAAACTGATACTCCGCAAATAAGGAAGGGTAGAAACCACCGGAGTAACTACCGTCGCTATCGAGGAAATCGCGTTCCTTTCCAAGCCTTGCTCCCAACCCGACTATCTGGTTGTTATTCCAGTAATTCCGGTTCCACGACTCATCGCCAAAATCATAAATAAGCCTGAAGCTGAGATATGGAGCAGCATAAACATTTTCACTAAGGTAGTTTTTCCAACTGAGATCAACCGGAAGCGAAAGAATATAGTACCCTTTGCGCTCCTCTCCGCTTTCTTCGTCTCTGTCGCGATCGAGATTATACCTGGAGTAATAAATATCCCCCCCAATGATTAACTTCAATACGCTTTCCGGTTTGCCTGAAGCGTCTTCCGCCGCTATAACCGGATGGTCAGAAAGCCCGATGAACAGGCTGAACAGGATAAAAAGTGCTACAATGTGTTTCATGGCTGAACAGGGCATTAGTGTTAAAAGCCAACATGTGTTCGTACTTATTCGGGGAAATGCATACAAAATTGTACACGTAAACAGCTC
>JAKSCY010000056.1 GCA_022360355.1 Chlorobiales bacterium | reverse complement strand
GAAGTCGCTATTGGGTCGCTTGTTTGCCAGAGGATCGCCATGCTTACGCCGCATCACTAACCGTAACGGTCAAGTTGCCCGCAGGGAAATACGGTGGTGACGCACTGACATTGTACGCGACAGGAGACGTTAACGCCGCATACGCAATGAGCTGGGTTTCTGCAGCATTCCATATCGAGAAATGTGTCAGCGTAACGTTTCCGCCACCCGTCCTGGTGCCAAGCGTTTCCTGATCGACGTTGCTCATGACTGCGCCGGTGACAGACATGGCGACACCCGTCAGGTGTGCGTATCCATCCCCCGGAGTAAGCACGTTTGCGGTTCCTGCCGTGCCGGGATCCCCGGTATGCATGTGTATAACCGCGGTGTCGGCCAATGTGGTCTCCAGTTCCGCCGCTAAAAGGTTTTTTGTGTAGTCAGAAGTCGGCATAATGCCTCCCCATTGTTTATAGTTATAATCGTTTTTATCATGTAGTAACTTTTAATGCCCGTATCCTACAATCCTGATCTTGTCCGCCGCCCCGGTGATAAACCCAAAATCAACCTTAACATCAGATACCGGTGCAGGTATCGGCTTCCAGCACCACTCCCATTCATCGAGGACTTCATCATTTTTCCGAAGATCCAGAATCTTCGACCAGAGCACAGTATCCGAAGCACTGAGCACCTGTACATGCAGTGCAGATGCAAAGACATTGAGAAAGTAGAGCGTGTCTACATAAGGCTTGAGGAGCACTACTTCGATCATTTCGTCTACTTCCGTCACAGTCGTGACATAGCTGTCGAGACACCTCCATTTGTTGATCATGCCGACAACAAGCCAGTCCGGGTCTTCCACGGCCTCATACTCGGCAGTCCAGTCCTTGCTGATCGACACGCCGCCGGCATTCGTTTCAGGATCCGAATTAATCCCGTTTTTCGAAGCCTCATAGAGATACCGGCCAACGTAACGCCTGTCTCCTTTATTGACGGTTTCGCTACTACTGTATGGCGTTTCAGTTATCGCCGTGCTGATGCTTTCGACTTCGGCCTCACCAATTGTATACGGGATGAGCTGCTTCAT
>JAKSCY010000587.1 GCA_022360355.1 Chlorobiales bacterium | reverse complement strand
GTCCAGCTCCATCCCCCTTTGCTGGCAAATGTATATACCGACACTCCCTCCGGGCTGGCGTAAGTACGATTATCCACAGGAACCATGAGGAATCCATGGATGAGTGAATCATATTTCCTGTTGTAGCGATAAGCCATTCTATAACTGGAAAAACTATTTTTATTATCAAAGTTACGGGTTCCCACTCCAATAGTGTTGCGCCCCACATACTGAACATGAATCCCCTGCTCGGTAGCTTCCCGAATCTTATCCTGCCATTGGGACAGATTCTCATGGCCCTGATGGAGACTTTGTGAGATGGATACAAGAAGAATCTTGTCTTCATGCCCCCTGTTATAGGCGATGATCTCCTCTAGGGCGATGGTGGCATATTTATAATCCCTTTTCCAGGACGGCGTTGCCCAGTAGAAAAGCTCCACCTCAGGGGCAACACCACAGCGCTTTCCGCAGAGGATACTGGCCACCGCAGAACCGTGAGTAGAGAGCCTCTGCCCCTCCAGCCCAACCTCCCTGTAAGAGCTTAACTGCTCCTGGTACTCTTCATGCTCTGTAAACAACTGCTGATCGATGATAGCTACCTTCACACCCGCCCCCGTAATACCCCGCCGATGGAGCCTCCGGATATTAAGCCCGGGATCCATCCCGTAAGCAAGAACCTTCTTAGGAGAGAAGTTCCCCGGGAGATACCATCTGGAAGGCCACTGAGTATTGGTATCAAATGTTATCTTGGATAAATCATTGCCTTGCAGATCTTTATCCGTCAAAAAAATATTCTCACACTCAAGGGAACTTCCTCTCAGATCTGCAAAAGGGGCAAGGGAGATTTTATCTCTATCGGAACAGGAGATGAGGAGACCAACGCTAAAAAATGCAAACAATAGATGAAATAGATCATTATTTTTTTTCAAAATACCCTCCCTGAGAGGAATCACCTTGTTAGCTCCAAGTATAGGGCATACTCTCTTTTAAAGGGGTTGTATTTTTCTCCCGCTGCCCGATCGAGGCTTTGACATTTCTGCCCTTCTCCTGTATCAATATCAAATCTCGTAATCTGAGATATTTACAGGAAAAGGAGACAATAATGTCAACACAAAACGCCGCCAATCCGGCCCCCCTGGGACTGCTGGGATTTGGAATGACCACCATCCTGCTGAACATCCACAACGCAGGATTCTTCCCCCTGAGCAGCATGATCCTCGGAATGGGAATCTTCGTGGGAGGACTGGCTCAGGTTATCGCCGGAATTCAGGAGTTCAAGGTTAACAACACCTTCGGAGCCACCGCTTTCAGCCTCTACGGTTTCTTCTGGCTCTCTTTCGTAGCCCTGAAACTTCTTCCCGGAGCCAACCCCGCTGCCGCAGCTCCCGCCGCTTACGACGTGGGATTCTACCTCCTGGT
>JAKSCY010000365.1 GCA_022360355.1 Chlorobiales bacterium | reverse complement strand
TTCGAATGGCTCATGGACAAGGCAAGAAAAAAACCGAATTCCTGTCTTGACGGCAGCGCACTGGTTACAGGCCTGCTTATTGCATTGAACGTACCTGCAAATCTGCCGCTCTGGATGGCCGTAACAGGGTCATTTATTGCCATTGTGGCCACAAAACACGCTTTTGGAGGACTTGGTTATAATGTCTTCAATCCCGCCCTTGTCGCCAGGGTATTCCTGCTTATCTCGTTTCCGGCTGCCATGACAAGCTGGCCGATGCCTGTACCTTTTTCTTTTGACGTGATGGTAGATATGGAGACCGGAGCCTCGCCTCTCGGCATCCTGAAGACGGATGGTGTTCAAGCTGCGCTCGCCTCACTTTCACTGATGGACGGCTTTTACGGCACGATGACCGGCAGCCTTGGCGAAACCTCAGCCCTTGCCCTGCTTGCAGGCGCCGCATGGTTATGGTACAAGAAGTACATCACGATGTACATACCTCTGACCATCATGGGTTCCGTCTTTCTTTTTACCGGCCTTTTTCACCTGATCGATCCGGGAACCTATGCCTCACCTGCCTTCCATATGGTCACAGGCGGACTGATTCTCGGAGCATTCTTCATGGCAACCGACATGGTGACTTCTCCGCTTTCAATTCGTGGCCAGCTGCTTTTCGGCCTTGGCTGCGGACTATTGACGGCCGTCATCCGCCTCTGGGGCGGATATCCTGAAGGCATTTCATTCGCCATACTTATTATGAACTCTTTCGTCCCGCTGATCGATCGCTGGGATCTCAACGACAGAAAAGCCGAAAATAAAAAGAAGCCGGAAACACCATGAGACCAATAATTATCCTTACTATTGTCGGCATACTGAGCGCCTCGCTGCTTGCTGTCGTGGAGGACCTCACGCGCGAACCGATAGCAGTTGCCAAGGAACAGATGAAACGAAAAGCAATCCAACAGATTTTTCCGTTTACTTTTGACAGCCTGAACACGGTTGCAACCGAACGAACAACCTTTTACGAAGCGTATAACCAGGACAACGCGCTTGAAGGCATAGCTGTCGAGACCTCAACAGAGGACGGCTACAGCGGACTTATCGAAATCCTGCTAGGCGTTTCACCCGACCAGAAAATCCTCGGTTACAAAGTCCTCTTTCATCGTGAGACCCCCGGACTCGGTGACAAAATCGACAAACCCAAATTTAAAGAGCAGTTCAAGGGACGTACACTTGAAAACACCAACTGGAAAGTCAAAAAGGACGGTGGAGACATCGACGAACTCACTGCTGCAACGATCTCCTCGGAAGCCGTTGCCAATGCTGTCGTCAAAGGCCTTGAATTCATTAAAGAGCAATACCCTAAATCTTCAGCAGAATGAACGAAGCATTAAATATTTTCACCAGAGGGTTTGTCAGAGAAAACCCTGTAACAAAGATGCTCCTGGGCCTCTGTCCGGTGCTTGCCGTCACAACTACCGCGATCAACGGACTCGGTATGGGACTGGCGACAACCTTTGTCCTCCTCGGATCGAATGTTGTCATAGCCCTGGCATCGAAAGCGATCCCCAACACTGTCAGAATACCATCGTTTATTCTGGTTATCGCAACCTTTGTGACGATTGTCGATCTGCTGATTCAGGCGTTTTCTCCCGAGCTGAACCAGTCGCTTGGCATCTTTATCCCGCTGATCGTGGTAAACTGTATGATTCTCGGCAGGGCTGAAGCTTTCGCGAGCAGAAACGGTCTCTGGTACTCGATTATCGATGCTATCGGGATGGGGCTTGGCTTCACCTTTGCCCTGCTCCTGCTCTCGATACTCCGTGAAGTCCTTGGTTCCGGAACGATATTCAATATCCCGCTTGTCGGCGAAGATGCAAGCACCATACTTGTCTTTGCACTGCCTCCCGGCGCATTTGCCGGGCTCGGGCTCATCATTGCCGGGCTCAATTCACTTGAAAAGAAAATGGGAGATAAGAAATGAATGAAATATCAGGGCTTCTGCTTGTCATAGTCAGCGCGATATTTGTCAATAACGTTGTTTTTGCCCGTTTTCTCGGCATCTGCCCTTACCTCGGAGTTTCGAGAAAGCTGGATACCGCCCTCGGCATGGGTTTTGCCGTAACTTTCGTTATGACGATCGCCACTGCCATCGGGTACGTTCTGCATTACGGGATACTGGTACCCTTTAAAATAGAGTTCATGCAGACGATCATGTTTATCCTCGTGATCGCCTCTCTTGTTCAGCTTGTTGAAATCGTTTTGAAAAAAGTGAGCAAGTCGCTCTACAACTCGCTTGGGATTTTCCTGCCACTCATTACCACCAACTGTGCCATCCTCGGTGTCGCTCTGATTGCCATACAGGAAGATTACTCGTTTGTCACCTCCGTGGTGTTCGCCTTTTTCTCGGCAATGGGCTTTATACTCGCCATTCTTCTGTTTGCAGGTATCAGAGAAAAACTTGAAGAAGCCGACGTGCCGAAACCATTCAAAAACGTCCCGATCGGATTCATTTCAGCAGCGATTCTCTCCCTTGCTTTCATGGGTTTCTCGGG
>JAKSCY010000472.1 GCA_022360355.1 Chlorobiales bacterium | reverse complement strand
GGAGGCGGGTGCCAAATGTTCAGGTCATTTCGTGGACAGCGCCAGTCTGCAGCGGATGCTGAACGAATCACTCAATCCTGGGGACGTGCTCCTGCTCAAAGGGTCGCGAGGAATGTTCCTGGAACGGTTTGCCGAAGGTCTTTCGAAGTTGTCCGGTCTGGATCAATAAACTTGTATTTCTGTCTATGCTTTACTATTTCCTGCAATATATTAACGAGGTGTTTGACCCCCCCGGCTTCGGCGTTATAGAATATATCACGTTCAGGGCCAGTGCCGCGGCGATCACTTCCCTGTTGATCACCATTTTTGCCGGGCCTAAGCTGATCCGTTACCTGAAATCGAAATACATCGAGCCTGTCAAGGAGGAAGCTCCTGCTGAACACCGGCAGAAGAAAAAAGAACTTCCGACGATGGGCGGCACGCTGATTATATTCTCGGTGCTTGTTTCCGGGCTGCTCTGGGCCAAGTTTGACAATCCCTATGTCTGGCTTATTCTTGTTTCTATCCTGTGGATGGGTGCTATCGGTTTTATTGATGACTACCGGAAAGTTGTCTTGAAGATCAAAGGAGGCCTGGCTGCAAAATATAAACTGATAGGCCAGGTTTCACTCGGCCTGTTTATAGGGTTCTATACCTGGTTTGACCCTGCATTTTCGGTGCTGCTTACAGAAACAACCATTCCCTTTTTCAAGGATATGATGATTGACTACGGCTGGTGGTACGTCCCGCTCGTTGTCTTTATCATTACTGCTGTATCCAATGCGGTAAACCTGACTGACGGTCTTGATGGTCTTGCAGCAGGGACTTCGGGGATTGTCGTGTTCGGGCTTGGTGGCTTTGCCTATCTGACCGGCAATACGGTCTACGCCGATTATCTGAATATCGCCTTTATTCCCGGAGGGGGTGAAGTTGCGGTTGTCAGCATGGCAATCGTTATGGCGTGCGTCGGATTTCTGTGGTTCAACTCCCATCCTGCAGAGATATTCATGGGTGACACAGGGTCGCTTGCTCTTGGCAGTGCCATAGCGGTTATTGCTTTGCTTATTAAAAAAGAACTGCTTCTGCCGGTGCTGGCCGGAACATTTTTAATTGAGACATTGTCTGTTTCACTGCAGGTTGCCTGGTTCAAATTTACGAAATGGCGGTATGGCGAAGGGCGGCGGATATTTCTTATGGCTCCGCTGCATCATCACTACCAGATGAAGGGATGGGCAGAGGAGAAAATTGTCATACGGTTCTGGATCGTTACACTGCTGTTTTTCCTGACCAGCCTGATGACATTAAAACTGAGGTAAGAGTGGACGCGGGAATGACAAGGGGCAGGCGTGTCAGTATCATTGGCGCGAAACGCAGCGGCATTGCGGCTGCGTTGCTGCTTCAGGAGCGAGGAGCAACGGTTTTTGTAAGCGACAGCGAGCCGCTCGGTGAACATGAGAGGAGTCTGCTGGAGCAGAATGGTATTCCCGGTGAAGAAAGAGGGCACAGTGACAAAGTATTCGAAACGGATTTCTGTATCGTAAGCCCCGGCATACCGCCTGATGTGCCGGTGATCAGGCGTCTGGAAAAACAGGGTATCCCGATGTACAGCGAAATCGAGGCGGCTTCCTGGTTCTGCCCTGCTCGTATAATCGGTATTACCGGAACGGACGGCAAAACCACCACTGCAACCCTGGTGGCGGCAATGTGCGGCAACGAAGCAGCAAAGCAGGGGTACAGGGTATTCAGCGCAGGCAATATCGGTGTTCCTTTCTCTTCCCTTGTCGGGGAAATGAACAAAGGGGATATTGCGGTTGTCGAACTCAGCAGTTATCAGCTCGAGAGATGCGAAACCTTCAGGCCTGATGTTGCGGTCATCACCAACATCATGCAGGACCACCTTGATCGCTACAGGGGAAGCATGAGCAGATATGCAGAGGCTAAGTACAGGATTTATGCAAGACAGCGGCCGCAAGACAAGCTGGTGTACAATTTTGATAATGAAATGCTTCGTGAGCACTTTACCGGCAGCGGAAGGTTTGTTCCGGAACTTGTGCCTTTCGGTATGGATAAAGAACGGACAGGCAGGGCCGGAAGAAGTTATGCCTCGATGGACGGAGAGTGGCTGACAGCAGTGATCAACGGTGAAAAAGAGATGGTGATCAGCAAAACCGACCTCTTCAAAAGGAGTTTCAGAGGGAGTCATAACCTTGAAAACGCTCTTGCGGCGGTTGCCGCCTCAAGGGCTGCCGGCGCAGGGTTGTCCTCGATCAGGGACGCGCTCAGGGGGTTTAACGGTGTCGAGCATCGCCAGGAGTATGTAAGGACGATACACGGGGTTGACTGGATAAACGATTCCAAGGCAACGAACCTGAACGCTCTTCGTCAGGCGCTTGAAGCTACGCCGGGGAGGCTGGTGCTGATTGCCGGCGGACGCGGCAAGGGAGATGATTTCAGCGAGCTTGAAGAGATGGTACGGGAAAAAGTTTCGGTGCTTGTGGTTTTTGGTGAGTCAAAGGAGATGTTTGCGGCTGCTTTCGCTTCTGTCGTCAGGGTTGTTCAGGTTGCTTCGCTCGAAAGGGCTGTAAAGCATGCGAGGCGATGTGCCTCGGCCGGAGAGACAGTTCTGTTTTCGCCGGGATGTTCAAGCTTTGACATGTTTGAGAATTTTGAGGTCAGGGGAACGATGTTCAAGAAATGTATCCGGGAGATTGCAGAATGACAATCGGGGGTGGTGCATATGGCACAGGTTCATCCGGCCCGGTTTCTTTCCCTCGTCGTCAGACGTTCGAGGCAAAAAGTATCGCAGGCAAGCTTCTCCTGCTCATTGTCGTGTTGCTCATGTGTATCGGTGTTGTTGTTGTGTACAGCAGCGGAGCGGGGTGGGCCCAGCGGAAGTTTTCAAATCCCGAGTATTTTTTATGGAGGCAGGTGATTTTTGCGGTTCTCGGACTGGGTACGGTTCTTGTGTTTTCGTCGATTGATTATCTCGTTTTCAAAAAGCTCAGCAAGATTCTTCTTTTCTTCAGCATCTTTCTTCTTGCAATGCTCCTGTTTTTAAAGTTCATAGGGGTTATCAAAGGTGCAGCACGATGGATTCCTCTGGG
>JAKSCY010000486.1 GCA_022360355.1 Chlorobiales bacterium | reverse complement strand
GAGCATGCCATGCCTGAGGCAATGGAACAGATCAAGCTGAAATATGACAGTATGGAAGCGCTTGAAATCGCATTCCAAAAAGGTCGCAGATTCATCGGTATGCGCGAACTCAATGAAGAATCCTTCGAACAGGGAGAGCTGATTCACGCAACGCTGATGCGTCTGGGAGCCGACATATGTCTGCCGATGAAGGTCGAGCGGGGTATTCTGGGATACATTCTTCTCGGCAAAAAAAGGAGTGAAGCCAGTTACAACCTCGAAGAACTGGAGTTGCTGACCCTGTTGGCTGATCAGGCGGCCCTGGGAATAGAGCACATGAACCTTGCGCAGGATGCCGCCGAAAAGGAAAAATTCAGGCGCGAACTTGAGATCGGAAGGAAGATGCAGCAAAGTCTGTTGCCCACTACCATTCCTTTTCTTCCGGGTCTTGAGATTGCAGCCCTCAATGTTCCTGCCATGGAAGTCGGCGGTGATTTCTACACGTTCGTTGAATACAACCAGCAGAAACTTGGCGTCATCGCAGGGGATATCGTTGGAAAGGGAGTAGCCGGTGCGCTCAATATGGCGGCGACGATCAGCTCACTGAGGCTGATCGCGGAGGAGAGCGCCTCGGTGAGCGAAGCGATGCAGCGGTTGAATCGCTACCTCGTCAAGAATTCCGACAAACGTTCCTTTGCCGCTGTTGTTGTGGCGATGGTGGAACTGGATAAAAAAATTCTGCGCTGGAGCAATGGCGGTTTGCCCGATCCCATCATGATACCTGCACGTGGAAATGCCGTGTTCCTGGAAGCGGAGCGATACCCGTTACCACCCGGGGCGAGCGCTCATTCAGCCTATACCGAGTTGCAGCAGAAACTTAAAGCCGGAGATACGATAGTTCTGGTCAGCGATGGTGCCATCGAAGTGTGTCCCAACGATGGGTCGGACGAGGTGTATGGTTACCAACGGTTACTTCAATTTCTGAGCGAAAACCGGAAACGGGAATTGACAGATCTTCTGGAGGCGCTGAGCAGGGAAATCCGTGAATACAGTGGTTCCGATCAATTGGGAGATGATTTTACCGTCGTTGCATTCCGTGTCGGAAAATTGAAATAACGCGCTTTGCAGATTCTCCTTATAAAGCGTGTTGATTAACGTTCACGCCAGCCACGATATGTGTTACCCGGCTTTCGAAGCATGTTTCGACCGGGGACAGGGATCTTTCTTTTCCGATAAATGCTGTTGCAATCCATTAATCAACTTTTCGAGAGCCCATGCGGCTTCCTGTACATCAATTGAATGAGAGGCGGTTTTAAAAGCGATTTTTTTGTGAGGGCATTTATCTACCTTGAAGGGATTGACAGCAGTCGTCGCAATGAGCAGGCATGAAAAGACAATCACGGCCACGGGTGGCATGAGCCTGTTTCCGGCCGCTCGACCGGCAGAATGGTCGAGGATGTTTTTCACTCGTTTTTTGAGTTTACCATTTCCTGACATCCTGATAACGCTGTGCTGTAGAAATCCCCGATGTGGAACACCGACCGCAACGTTCACAAGGTCGAGAGCATAATCCGAAGCCCTGACACCTTTATGAAGGACTGCTTCATCGCAGGCATTTTCCATCTCATTTCTCATAGCTTCCGAAGCAATCCAGAACAGGGGATTGAACCAGAAAATCGATCTGACAATACCGGCGATGAATCTGGTGGTAACATCCCAACGTCCGACATGTGTGAGTTCATGGATCAGAACGTTTTTAATTCTTTCAGTGCTCCATTCATCTGCCCTGGCCGGAAGAATAATGATGGGATTCAATATTCCACTGGTCATCGGCACCGTCACCAGATCGCTCCTGATTAATTTCACGGGACGAGAAAACGCGAAATCTGCAACAGTTTCATGGAAAACTCTTTCAACTTTTGCGTCAAATTTTCCGTCCCCACGGTGGCAAATCCACCCAACCAGTGCCATGCCCAGCACGTTTCTTCCAAACATAAACAGAACACCGGCCAACCACGCAAATGGCAGGATATTAGCCAAAAACCCAGAACCGTTTGTCAAATTCAACTGGTTGGAATAGAACCCGGCTTCGCCAGGATATTGGTGTTCGTTCAGGAAAGGAAACATCTGAGTCGGGTTGGGCAGCATCGTTATCGTAAAATGGGGGATGAACGATTCAGTCAGGGGAAGCAGTAAAATGAAAATAAAGGCAGT
>JAKSCY010000647.1 GCA_022360355.1 Chlorobiales bacterium | reverse complement strand
GTAGTCATAAACTGATCCATTTCAGGGAAGAACTGTGCCAGCAAGTTGTTTCTGATACGGGTCTTGACACGCTGTTTTTCCTTTTTGAACTTGTGCTTCAGGTGCAACAGCTCCCGAAGCTGGCGGATCGATGGCGAGGGATATTCGTAGAACTGACATTTACCCTGAGCGATCAGGTCGGCAATGTTGGCGGCATCCTTGCGATCATGTTTGTCCCACCGGCCATCGAGTAGCTCACGATTCTGTTTAACCGCAACGCCGGACACCTGCACTACCCGCAGGCCTTGTCGCACCAGATAATCGGCCAATGGTTTGTGATAATTCGCTGTCGGCTCCACACCCAAGACCACCTCATCCAACTGGTGCTGCACGCGCAAAGTCTCTGTTTTTGAGACCAGCAACTCAAAACCTTCTCTGCTGTTCGGAAAGGTAAACTGCTTGCACAGCGTCTTTCCTGTCGCGGTACCAAAGAATGCATAATGCTTTTCCTTGGCAATATCGATGCCGACTATCAGGTGTTGGTCTGAACCACGAATTCCGGTTCGCAATTGGCGATACGCTGCCAGTCTTTCAGTTTCTGTTTGCATAACATCCTCCTTTTCAATGGGTTACACTAATGTGTTCTCCCTTTCTTCTACCTTAGGATGTTTGCAATAGTGCCTTGTTCAACGCAACTATTATATAACGTTATTCCGTAACCACAATAAGTATGATGTAATGCAGGCTTTTTTCGTTTCAGGTCACGGTCAATTCTTTCAGGATCACAGAAGGGATATTTTTTCTGATGTTAGCGATAAAACAAAGGGCTAAACCCCGGATTGCTATATCAATCCTTGTCGCTGATTTCAACAATCGGCTCGCCAGAAGTGATTAGTTCTATTGCTTTTTCGAGAGAAGAGCCCAAAACTTCCCTCATTTTTTGGTTAGAAGTATTGCCACAAGTAATCCAGATAATTGCAGGAGGGTGGTTGGTATAGTCATGCTGCAATCACTGGGTGGTCCAGTTTGCGGCTGGCGTATTTGAGAGCAGCTACGATGTCGTCTTTTTCGATGTCAGGAAGTTCTTCGATTATTTCGTTGTAAGAAAGCCCTGCAGCCAGCAAATCCAATATATCG
>JAKSCY010000491.1 GCA_022360355.1 Chlorobiales bacterium | reverse complement strand
TAGAGCGCAGTGTAGAAGTTTGTTTTAATTGTATTATCAGAAGTTTCAATGCTCATCTGTCGAAGTTGCTTATCCCAGATGGATTGAGCTTGTTTAATTGTTTGGTCAAAGTTCCAGCCAGGCAACTCGTCTTCCATGTTCATTTGGGCACCTTTGGGATCAACAGCTGAGATGGCGACTTTAATAAAAAGTGGTTTTTTGCTTTCTGCAAATTTAAAATGCAATTGAGCATCTTTTGAATCGATAGATTTTGATTCTTGTTCAGTTCCTTCAACGATTACTTTTGTGGATTGGATTGGTTCCGAGAATTCAATGCGATAGGCAACTAAATGGTCATGAGCCCACCCTGAAGTGCGTTGAACTCCTTCAATTGTTTTTTCATCTATAATTGTGCATTTATTGCCTGTTATTCGGTGCCCCCAGTTGGCTTGTAGAATATGCGACAGGTTAAGCATCACGTTTCTGTCGTCATGTTTATTGAAACTGTACTTGTGCATGCCAACCCGCAGTGTTGTAGTTAATTCTACACCGATATCAAAATTGGATAAATGAACCTGATAATGCCCCGGGGATGCTTTTTCTGTTGACTTGTCGAAAGTAGCAACCGGAATTGCTTCTGATGTATTGGAGTAGGGCAGAAGTGCTACATCGCCCAAATCACCAATACCTGTACCACTTAAATGTGTGTGGCTGAAAGCATAGATCTGAGTGTCATCATAATGATAACCACTACTTGCATCCCAGCCCTCCAGGTGAGTATCAGGACTTAGTTGCACCATACCAAAGGGTAAAGTGGCTCCCGGAAATGTATGACCGTGAAATCCGGTTCCAATAAAAGGATCGACATATTCAAGAATACTATCTTCTGATTGCTTTGCTTGTTGACAACTAATCGTTGCAAAAGCAACTACTGTCATTAATAAGTACGTTAATTTCGTATACATATATTTAAGTTTTATCTTCATTTATTTAAAGAATTCCAGATACATTTTATTGAAGTCTGCAGATACCTACTCTCCCAATCAAACAACTTTGCGTTACGCTAATCCTCTAGCCGGATTGGCTTTTACTTTTTGCCATTACCGCAAAAAGTAAACAAAAAAGTCTAGTCAAAAAGAAGCTTCTTCCCACAGGCCATCACTGGCCCGCCTTTTTGGCTGGCCAACCCACCAAATTCACCTTGCCAAAATACTTCCATATAGGCAATTAACTGCTAACCTCTGAAATTTCATTCATTTTTCTGTTTGTATTTTAGTATGTTAAAATTGATTTCACAAATTCAACTTCGTTCCAATTCATGATCGTTTCATATGTTAGTTCTTTTTAATTTCAAATGTGTCTTTTAAGCGAATATCTGTTGATGATGAACCAATGGCCAATTGAAAGGTGCCTGGTTCGGTTACTTCCTGCATTTCTCTGTTAAGCAGAGTGAGGTGTTCGGGTTTTACTTTGAAACTAATTTTTTTAGTTTCACCGGCTTTGAGGTGAATTCTTTCAAATCCTCTTAATTGCCATTCATAGGTTGTTACCAAACTGTATTCATCTTTAATATACAATTGTGGTACTTCGTCTCCATCAAGCTTGCTATTATTAGT
>JAKSCY010000754.1 GCA_022360355.1 Chlorobiales bacterium | reverse complement strand
GATTCCGTTCCGGTCAATATCGTTCAGAGTATTATCAGCAAGGCGAAAAACAGTTTTATCCTGCCGGACCAGTTTCAGGTAAAAGCTTCTGACTATAACGGTCAGAAAGCCGCGCAGATCTATGAAGTGTATGCCCGCAAGTTACGGGAAAACAACGCTCTTGACTTTGATGATCTTCTCATAAAACCGCTGGAGCTTTTTCAAGCGCAGCCGGCGGTTCTCGACCAGCTACAGAACTATTTCCGTTACATCATGATAGACGAGTACCAGGACACGAATCGTGCCCAGTACCTTGTTGCGAAATCCCTTGCCGCTGTTCATCGAAACATTTTTGTGGTAGGGGATGACGCACAGTCCATCTATTCCTGGCGCGGTGCAGATATCACCAATATTCTGAATTTCCAGGATGATTACCCTGAGGCGTCGGTGTTCAAGCTGGTCGAGAACTATCGCAGTACACAGACAATTCTGCAGGCGGCGAACGGGATTATCAGGCGCAACCGGAAGCAGATAGAAAAGGAGCTTGTTTCCAGGCAGAGCGGCGGTGAACCCCTGACGCTTCTCGAATCATTCAACGAGAAGCGCGAGGCGGAAAAGGTCGGGGAGTACATTCGGACCTGGAAACTGACGAAAGGGCTCGACTACAGAGATTTTGCGGTTTTTTACCGCACCAATGCACAGTCGAGGGTTCTGGAGGATATCTTTCGTATGGACAGAATTCCTTACAGGATTTTCGGGAGCGTCTCGTTTTACAAACGCAAGGAGATCAAGGACGCTGTTGCGTATCTTCGGTTTATCTGTAATGATCAGGATACCGAGTCCCTGTTGCGGATTATCAATTTTCCGCCCCGAAAGATCGGCGAGGTCAGTATCGGCAAGCTCCGTGGCTATGCGGTTGCCAATAACGTCTCCGTTTATGAGGCTATTCTCAAAGCCGAAAAGGCTGCTTTTCCTGCGAGGCTGTGCAATGCTCTGCAGGGGTTCATTGCTGTTGTAGAACAGTTGAAAGATATTGCAGAAGAAGGGTCGGTTTATGATGTTCTCTCCGCCTTGTATGAATTGACGGGTATCACCTCGTTACTTCAGGTGGAGAATACCCCGGAATCGATGGCCCGTCATGAAAATCTGCAGGAATTGCTGTCGATGGCAAGAGATTTCTCGGATCATAACGAGGGGACGAACAGTCTGAACGAGTTTCTGAATGGCATTTCTCTTGCAACCGATTACGATACAATCCAGGAGTCGGACAACTACGTTTCCCTGATGACGGTTCATGCGGCCAAAGGTCTCGAGTTTCCTGTCGTGTTTGTTACCGGTCTTGAAGAAAGGCTTTTTCCGCTCAATTATTACGAGTCGGACGAGCTTGAAGAGGAAAGACGGCTGTTCTACGTTGCAGTAACAAGAGCAAAGCAGAAAGTTTTTCTTTCCTGGGCCAAGAGTCGATACTATTACGGTCAACCCCAGATGTGTATGAAATCCATGTTCATCGATGAGGTTGACAGCGATATTCTTGTTACGGAAGG
>JAKSCY010000255.1 GCA_022360355.1 Chlorobiales bacterium | reverse complement strand
GCGATCGTACATCCAAAAAACGGGACTAGCTTGGGCAGTGTGGAAGTACTTCTGGTAAGGAACGCATTTGCACATGAGCATGAAGACGATCTTGTCATGGAGCCAGCTCTCGTGCTCCAGGGTATCGAAATTCCCCCCGCCCTTGGAGATAATAAGATCGGCTCGGTCGATAAGCTCTCTTAGCTCGGCCGAACACCTGGTGAGTAGAGTTCCCGGCAATGGTCCGTCAATACCGTTTTCGATCAGGGTCACGGCGCTATCCATCTCGATGAGACGGGCTTCCTTCATGGTTGCGTCATTCAGAGCCGGAACACTTCTGACCACAAACACGATCTCAATGTCGTAAAGCTGTTTTATTGTCTCAATGAATACTCGGTCAAAGACGATCTCGCCGGAGTTGTCTCCAAGATAGACAAGATGCTTGGCCGCTTCCAGTCGCCGGCGGAATTCCGCAAAGTCTTTGGAGGGAATGGAATTCTTAAGTTTGTTCCGTATGGTGGGTTCGATGTCCGCCGATCCCTCGGTCCACATCACATCCAATGAGTTACCGATTATGGCCAAATTCAAGGCGGTCCGGAGGCTATCGTCTGACTCGGCCACGAGTTCCCTGAGCCAAGGGTAGAGTTCCAGTCCTTTCCGGTTCTGACGTGCTTTGAGTGTCTTGAACGGGTCCGTCGTATTAAAGAATTTCGCAATCCTTTTGAAGGTCAGTTCGAGCACTTCCGGACTGGTCACTTCCCAGTCAAGTCCCTGCATCGCCGGTATTTGCATAATATCCGACATCAACTCTTTGATGGTTCCGTCGTCGGCGGTCAGTTCTCTCACAGCGGCAAGAGAAGCGTTGTACACGCATGAAATGCAGTCCGGGGTGATCAGCATTGTCTTCTCCGAGAATCGAGGTTCAGGTGATCGGCCAAGAATCGGGATTTGTGCAGTGAACGGCGGTACGGCAATCGGTCTTCAGACAAACACACAAGACCCGGCTAAATCTCGTGCGAGAGGCTCGTACTAATCCAAACTAATTTCGCTTCTGTTTTTCCGACGTTCTTCCAATGTGATGGTATATCCGACGCGAGGTATATGGTGTCACCCGCCTGGGCCTCGTGGACTTGGTCATCGATGATCCACTCGACACTTCCTTGAATCACGTACCCAACCTCAACATCTTTGTGGTGAAAGAAGTGGCTCCTCAGTTCTTGTTTAGCATCAATTTCTATCAGGTACATACTGAGAGGAGCCTGCAGTTCCATGGGAATGAGCGCTTTGGCCCTTATACCGCTGTTTCCGGCCTGAGACAGGCTGAACGAAGCGGCTTCAGTCTCCCTGAATACAGTCTTCTGTGCCGCGTTGGACTCTCCGACCAGCAGAGACCCCAGCTCCACGGATAGGACCTCCGCCATTTTGAACAGCGCCGGGATCGACGGATAAATCAGACCGGATTCTATCTGGGAGACCGCGCTG
>JAKSCY010000313.1 GCA_022360355.1 Chlorobiales bacterium | reverse complement strand
TCGGCCATTCTGCGCCTAGAGAAAATTGGCGACCGGCTCCATCAGGTCTGGTCGCCGGTCAGTCATCTCCACGCCGTCGCCAACTCGCCGGAGTTGAGAAACGCTTATAACGAATGCCTGCCGTTACTGGCCCGGTACGAAACTGAATTAGCGCAGGACGAGAAACTGTTCCGGCTGTATGAGCAGGTGGCCGGGAACTTGCCCAAGGACCGGACGGACGGAGCTTCCAGTCTGTTGCGTCTGGCCATCCGGGATTTTCATCTGGCCGGGGTGGATTTGCCTGACGATAAGAAGCAGCGCTTCAAGGCCATCATGGAAGAACTTACCCAGCTACAGGCCAAGTTCGAGCAGAATGTTTTGGATTCAATGGCGAGCTGGAGCCATCATGAAACCAGCACCGAAAAGATCGCCGGAATTCCTGCAATCGTGCTGGAAAAAGCCGAAGCGGACGCTCGAAAGGCATCCACGTCCGGGTGGCTCTTTCAGCTGGACCAACCCACGTTCACCGCCATTATTACTCACGCGGCGAATCGGGATCTCCGCTATCAAGTCTACAAAGCTTGGGTCACGCGGGCTTCTGACCTGGCGCCCGGGGGGCCTGAGTTCGACAACAGCGAAAATATAGAACGGATGCTAGCCCTTAGACACGAAGCGGCTCAGCTGGTGGGCTTCGAAAATTTTGCCGAATACTCCCTCGCTACCAAGATGGCGGAGTCCGTAGCTCAGGTACGGAACTTTTTGGAGAATCTCGCGGCCCAAGCCCTGCCGGCGGCGAAACGCGAACTGGAAGCGCTGGAGAAGTTTGCCGGTAAGGCTTTGGCCGCTTGGGATATCGCTTATTACTCCGAGCAGCTTCGCCAGGACAGGTACTCGGTGTCCGACGAGGAATTGCGGCCATATTTTCCGGTCGATACCGTCCTCACCGGTTTGTTTGCGTTGGTAGGGCAAATATACGACCTCCGTATTCATCACGTCCCGGACGTAGACGTTTGGTATCCCGAAGTGCGATTTTATCGCATTGAAAATTCCGCCGGGGTAGATTTGGG
>JAKSCY010000268.1 GCA_022360355.1 Chlorobiales bacterium | reverse complement strand
TCACCAACTACACGGGCAGATTTTTTATACGGCTTCCCCGCCTGCAGGCCCAGTTCATGCATACCGAACAGCACCCTCCGGTGAACCGGTTTGAGGCCGTCACGAACATCGGGCAACGCACGGCTGACAATAACCGACATGGAATAATCGAGGTAGGAATTCCTCATTTCATCTTCGATGCTGATCGGCAAAATTTTATCGCGCTGCATGTCTGTTCTGGTAACTGATTTTTATGGAAATAGTAAACCGAAGTAATGTACACAACACCCTTCTAAACGTAAAGCCTCCAAATGCTTTGTCACCCATCGTTGACAACCCCTTCACCGGCACTCTTCAGGCATTGCTTCGGGGCATCACCCCATAACGATTCAAGGTCATAAAATGCACGCGAGTCAGGCATGAAGATATGCACGACCACATCGAAATAATCAAGCAGCACCCAATGGAGTGAATCACTGCCTTCGATATGCAGGGGACGTTCATCATCATGTTTCAGTTCATCGACAATATGCTCATAGGCAGCTTTTGCCTTTCGCTCGGAATCAGCCGTCGCAATGACAAAAAAATCCGTCACGCTACTCACCTTCCTGACATCGAGTATAACAACATCTTCACATTTTTTCTCCAGCGACAGTTCTGCCGCCCTTTTCGCAAGCAGTTCGCTCAACGCAACCTCTCTCACATCCTGGACCTTACCTTCATCACAACGTGGCTCAGCCATAAACCTCCGTTTAGCTTCATTATCAAAAAACAACCTGCTTTCAGATCTTTCGGGGGCGTTGATCAACCAAAAACGGCTGTGTTAAAATATAGCAATAATCAACTGTTTCCGAAGAAGCTACTTCACCTCCGCCCACGCAAAAAACCTTGTTGGCACTTCAACTACAAACTTAACGCATGAATGGATTCAATAATTCTTCGATTCGATCCCGAAATCCCGCAACCATTAGTATTACGACACCGTATCCTCATTCCAGATAGCCAAGCATTTCACTATTCAACCATCCAGCCTTTGGATCAGTTCAATATCCTCTCATCCCTTCGGGCGAAACTTCTGCTGGTAATCGGGGGTCACCGTTTCCAGAGATGGAAGCTTTCCTGCTGCAAACTTCTCCTCCGCCAGCGGGATAAGCGATGCTGCCGTAAAAAAATCGGCCCTGACAGCATCCGCGCCGACAGCCCGGCAAACCTCTTCCAGCGGAGTAATGTCTCTTGCAACCACAGCGCACCTCTCCCTCCGCGACTCGAGAAGCTCCCTCAAGCTATCAACCGGAGCATAGACTGTCTTTTCACCCTCCTCCAGCTCCTCATTTTTCCTGAAATACACCGCGTAATAAAACTCTCCCTTCCTCGCAGGAATAACCGGCACCAAACACGCGGCATCGACATGCTCCTGTGCGGACATTGCAAGCGCTTCCATGGTGGATACCGCCACAAGGGGAATACCGGTTCCGTAAGCTATACCCTTTGCCGTCGCCATACCGATACGCAATGCGGTAAACGAGCCAGGCCCCGATGAAACCGCCAGAAAATCAATATCCTCGAGCACCGTTTCCGACGACAAAAGCACCCTGTCAACCAGAGGAACGATCGATTCCGCCGTCCGCTGCCATTCCCGGAGCGTCTCTTCGACAACCCCGTCCGGAAGACCGACAGCAACGCTGATACACTGGTGCGTACACTCTATTGCAAGGATCTTGTGAGAAAAAGTCAAAAGGAAAAAGTCAAAAGTCAAAAAAGAAGGAAAGCGCTTCAAAGCTTACTTATTACAATGCGCCGTTCGCTTTCTCCAACGGCCTCAATAAAAACTTTTTTTGTGTTACCTGGAAGTTCATCGGGAAATTTTTCACCCCACTCGACAACCGATATGGCCGGACCGTCAATGTACTCCCCAAATCCGAGCCCTTCAAGCTCCAAAGGGGTCTCGATGCGATAAAGATCGAAATGCTGCAACTTCACTGGTGTTCCCTTCAAGCGCCCTGTGTAACTATTGAAAATTGAAAAGGAAGGACTCGTCAACTGGTCATCGCAGTTAAATACCTGGGCGATCCCGCGCATGAACTCGGTTTTTCCTGTTCCCAACTCCCCGCTAAGACAGACAACATCACCCGGCTGCAATCCTACGGCAAACTGCCGGGCATATTCACGCGTTTCGTCAACCGAACGGGAGTAGTATTCTTTCATGGAAAGAAAGGCAAAAGTCAAAGGTAAAAAGTCAAAAAAAAGACAACCCTGTCAAGCGTTTTTTGACAGACCAGATACTCTGGTTGATATGCAACAACACGTTTTACTTAAGCACAAATGTACTTATCTCTTCGTGATAATTTAAAAATCGTTTTTCTCCCACACATAATCCCGAGAGACAGAGCAATACCCATAACGCCATCTTTTCAGTGCCGAAAGCACCCTTTTGACCTTTGACTTTTTCCTTTTGCCTTTATTTAAGCCTGTGCATCACCAACCCTGTCATAATCTTCGGATAAAAGTACGTCGACTTCTGCGGCATTACCTCGCCTGCCTGCGAAATATCCCGCACCTGCTGCACAGTTGTCGGTTTGACGATAAAGCCAACCTGGATGTCACCGTTCTCGACGGCGTCAAAC
>JAKSCY010000474.1 GCA_022360355.1 Chlorobiales bacterium | reverse complement strand
GGCATAGTGATTTTCTATAATGTTGAAGCTTCGTTCCTCACAATGGCGGAGACTTTCGCGGCAATGGTACCTGAAAAGCTGCCTGTACTCATCAAACAAAACTATACTGATGCCGTAAACACAGTGCTTCAATGGAAAGATAATATAGCGGTCAAAGAAACATTTGAAAGCGAGGAAGACGAGAAATACGAGCAACAGAAAAGAGAGTTCCTCGCCGCCCTCGGCAGGATATCCTGGCTGAACATGATGGACCAGAGCATTAACCTGCCGCACAGGGATGACAAACTGTTTCCTTTTTTCAAGGCAGTTGAAAATCTTCAGAGTGATCTTCGTGAACACGCCCGGGAAAAAGAGCGGGAACTCGAGCAGGTTGTAAAGGAAGGCGAAAAAACTCTCACGGAAAAAAACATACTGCTCAACGCACAAAAAGAGTTGTATAAAAAACTCAAGGGCCAGCTGGAAAAGGAAAAAAACGCGCTCACAGCCAGAATCGCAACGCAGGAAATGGAGCTCACGAGGATATCGACCGCGGTTGCAGAAAAAACCTCAACCCTGCGTCAGCTTCTCGACATAATCAGTTCACTGGACATTGATCAGGCTAAAAAAAGCGCCATGATCGAAAACTGCCGGAACATGATCGATACCGAACTGATCGAGAAGAGACTTAACATAGAACTCACAACAACAGATTCCGAGTTCCTCTCAAAACTTCAGAAAAAACACCCGAATCTCAACCAGCGGGAGCTACGCATCTGCCTGCTGATAAAGTTGAATTACAACACCAGGGACATTGCCCGTTCCGTGGGCATTTCGACCAGAGGCATGGAAAGCATCCGCTACCGGATGCATAAAAAAATCGGCCTGTCGAAACACCAGTCCCTGAAAAGTTATCTTACTGACCTAGCGATCCTGACTGTCTGAAGAATAACCGTTCAGCAGCAGGAACGCCAACAAATCGTAGCAACAACGACGGCACCATGGAACGCTGCGTGGTTTCAGGGGAACAAATCATATCGAGTCCCGACTGGGTTTTTCATAACCCTGCGAAGCAATACTCCACCCGTATAAAAAGGATCGGGAAAAATATTCTCTTTGCCTGGGTAGATTCGGATAAACCTGTTGCACTCGAGCAATTTGAAATGGACCTCGTCCTGAAAGTTCTCGAGGATTCCAGCCTTGAGGACAAGCCGTTTCACGTCATATGGAACCTGGAGCACGTAAAAAAAATCACCTACTCCTATAAACGCGGCATAGTAAACTTTCTTTACAACGCCCAGCCGCCCCTGCGTAGCGTTGTGTTCTACAATATTATGCCGGGATTCCTGAATACGGTGGAAAGTATACAGGCAATACTCCCTTCGTTTATGAAACTCCATCTTACCAGGGATTACAACAGTGCCCTGCGGATAACCCTCGACTATATCTCGGGGGAAAAAACAATAGCCAACGATGACGAAAACCATGAATATGAAAAGCTGAAAAAAAACTTTCTCCGGGCCGCGGCAATGATCGGCTGGGTGAACATGCTCGATCAAAACATACAGCTGCCCCCTGAGGGCCATGAACTCTACCCCTTTTTCAGTGCACTCTCTTTCATGCAGGAAGATCTCGCCTCACTCGATACGCTTCACACGAAAAAAAAGCAAAATTTGCAGAAGACGTACACCGAAAAGATAAAGAGTCTGGATGCAGAGATTTTATCCATCGAGAATGAGAAGCAAAAGCTCCTTGAACTGTTTGAAAAGGAGAAATTCGAGCTTAAACAAAAGCTTTCATTCAGAAGAAACGAATTTCGTCAAATCGGAATGGTATCGCGTAACCGAAACCTCTCGCTGCACAGGCTTTCGGTCGACATCGATGCCCTTGCCCCTGAGCAAAAAAAACAGATGTCCGACATCTGCGATTCGCTCCTTGAAACCGAACAAAACGAAAAAAAAATAGACCTCCCGCTCACCTCAACTGATTCCGCCTTCCTTTCACTGCTTCAGCAAAGACACTCCAATCTCAAAAAAAGAGAGATCAAAATCTGCCTGCTGATCAAGCTGAATTATGACAATACCGATATTGCCGGTTTTTATGGGATCTCCAAGCGCGGCATGGAAAGTTTAAGATATCGGATGCATAAAAAAATCGGCCTGAAGAAAAACCAGTCTCTCAAAAAACACCTCACAGCACTTTCTGCAATGAACCAGAAAAGCGTGTAGACCGGATAACGCTGCGAAACGCAGTAATTCCTTGTGTTGCAAAAAACACAGAAAAGAGTGCCGCTTTATCGCTATCCGCAAACAGAAGCTTGCCTCAACGCAAGAAAAAACGTATTCTTATCCTTATAATACGTCAATTATTCAAAACCGAAATAAATCAGTGAATCCTCATGAAAAGCAGTTCAGCACCAAACTCGCCGGTAACCGAGAACTCTCACTGGAAAACCGATCATCCTGATCAGAAGTACATAACTCATATCAGGAAAATCGATGAGGATATTCTTTTGACTTATTACGAGTCAGACAGGGACATTTGTATCGAACGCAGGGATCAATCTCTCTTCCAGATGGTTCTTGAAGAATCGGGACTTGCAAACAAGCTGGTCTATCTTCTTCGTGACCTCAGCAACGTCAGCAGCATCTCCTACGCTTACAAACAAAGCCTTACCCAGCTCATTTATCGCTGGCAGCCCTATTACAAGCTGATTGTGTTTTTCAACATCCCACCTGAATTTCTCACAACGGTTGAAACATTTGCTTCCATAGTTCCTGAAAGCACTCCTGTTCTGCTGGTTGATACGTACGAGGATGCCATAAAGGCCGTGCAGAATGTAAAAGCCGGCAACATCCCGACCGAAGAATATGAAGATGAAGAAGACGAGCTTTATGTCCGGAGAAAAAAGGAGTTTCTTGCCGCCACGGCGCGGATCGGCTGGATGAACATGCTCAACCAGCCGATCAACATTCCCGAGGACGATGAGATCCTTTTCCCGTTTTTCAAGGCTCTCGACTCGTTGCAGAAAGATTTGCAGGAAAGAGAAAAGCTCACAGCCAGGGAAAAAAATCTTGGGAAAAACAAGGCGAAGAAAAAAATCTCGGAAAAAATTATTCTTCTCAATGCGCAGATGGAACTGAACAACAAACTCAAAACCCAGTTCGACCGTGAGAGAGCCGCATTGAAATCCCGCATAGCGGCACAGGATATGGAACTGACACGAGTCTCCACGGCAGTCGCGGAAAAAACTGCCACATTGCAGTCACTTAGAAAAAAAATATCCGACCTTGAAATCGATACCGGTCTGAAAAAAGACATGATTGACTCATGCTCCAGGATGATCGAGACTGAAACAATCGAAAAGAAAATCAATACTGACCTTACTGCAACCGATTCTGAATTTCTCTCAAAACTGCAGCGCCGACATCCGAATCTCAATCAGAGAGACCTGCGGATATGTTTGCTTATCAAACTGAATTACGATACAAGGGAAATTGCGCGGACGATCGGCATTTCAACAAGAGGCCTTGAAAGCATCCGTTACAGAATGCATCAAAAAATGGTCCTCTCGAAGCACCAGTCAATAAAGAACTATCTAACAAAACTTGCCGTTGCATAAAAAGTTCGGCTATTCGGAAAATGCACACCTCAAGACAAACTAACTCCCCCCCCAACCATGAGCAAGTGTCCTTTTTCCGAGCTATCTGTCACTGAAAAGCCCCACTGGCAAGCGGCTCACCCCGAAGGTGGGTACACGACAAAATTCTGCCTGATTCACCCGGATATCATTCATGGCCACATCGCAGCCGATGATGATGTTGTCATGGACTATATCGATATCGGGGTATTTCAGACTGTTATCAGGGAAAGCAACCTTGCCGACAAGCCTATACACATGTTGTTCAACCTGAATCACGTTAAAGGTATTTCGCTGCGGTACAAAAAGAACCTGGTAAACCTGCTTTACAATTCAGGGCCGACGTTCAAGCTGCTTGTAATCTATGAAGCCGACCCTGAAATACGTTCAATAGTTGAAACATTTGCCGCCATTGTCCCTGAAAAATCAATGGTTGTAATCGCTGACAGTTATCATGAGGCAATGCAGATGATTCTGGACTCCAAATCCGGAAAGAAAACGCATGTCGCCTGTGAAAGCGATGAAGAAGAACAGTACAAAGCATACAAAAAAGAGTTCTTTTCAGCTCTTGCACGGTTTAACTGGCTGAACCTGCTCAACCATCCGATAACTGTTCCGAACGGCACTCATCCGCTTTATCCTTACTTCAAAGCCCTTGAAGCTTTACAGCAGGATCTTTGTGAAAAACAGGAACTTCACCTGAAAGAAATGGAAACCATTATCGGAGAATATGAGCAAAAAATCGCCGAGAAAGCCGTACTGCTCAATGTGCAGGAGGATATGAACAAAAAAATAGAGTCTCAGCTTGAAAACGAAAAATCGCTGCTGACCTTCCAGATAACAGCGAAAGACATGGAATTAAAGCGGCTATCGTCAATCATGACCGAAAAACGCTTAAAGCTCGATATGATACATCGCCTTGTAGAAGAAGAGAATATCGACCCTTCACTCAAAAAAGAAATCACCAGTTGCTGCCAGAAACTTGCGGATTGTTACAATCAGTATGAGACAAAAACCGACAAGGAAACCACCGTTGAGGACTCGGCATTTGTTTCCAGACTCCAACGCAAGCATCCCGGCCTCAGCAAACAGGACCTTCGAGTCTCTCTGATGATCAAGCAAGACTACAGCACCGTGGAAATAGCCAAAACAATCGGCATCACGCCCCGCGGCGTCGAAAGCGTACGATACAGACTGCATAAAAAACTCGGCCTGGGAAAACATGAATCCATCAGAAACTACCTGCTGGATCTCGAAGCGACAACCCGCTGAACCACTTCCACCCCTCCTTCCTCAGGAAGAAAGAATCACACCCCTCTACCCACCCCCGCACAAGCAACGCGACAGCCGAAATAATCCAACGGGCACCATCAGGCAACATCATCTTGCACAGCACCCTTACTGTAAAGGCTTCATAGCCGGTTGTGTTACAAATTTGTCGCAAAACCGAGCTAAATTCATTCATATAGCCCGAATATCAAGCAACGGTTTTCCGTCAATTCGGGCATAAAAAAGCCGGGCACAAACCCGGCATTTTCTAAATAGGTAAAACTAAATTGTCAATTTTGCTGTGGCCATTGGTTGCTTTTCAGCTCCCGCAAACTCTTTCAAAAGATTTCATTATCGCATTTTACTCCTTTACAGGGGGTCAACTCTAACAAATTGTTCCTCGATTCGTTGTACGGCGGATGTATTTTTTAGATATTTTTTGATTCTCTTTCTTCTCCTACCAAGTTCAAAAAGATATGTCAACAAAACTAAACAATGGAACCGTACAGAAAGAGCAGGAGCGCAATGAACTGCATCGCGCGATTTGGCAGATTGCCAATGACCTGCGCGGTAGCGTTGACGGCTGGGACTTCAAGCAATACGTTCTCGGGATGCTCTTTTACCGGTGCATCAGTGAAAATCTGACGAGCTACATCAATAAGGACGAATGGAGGACCGGCAGTAAGGATTTCGATTATACCAAATTATCAGATTTGGAAGCCGAATATGGCCGCGCCGATACTGTCAAAGAGAAGGGCTTTTACATTCTCCCGAGCGAACTGTTCGTGAACGTTGCCAGGAATGCACATGACAACCCGGACCTTAACGAAACCCTTGAGGTGGTTTTCAATAACATTGAAAACTCAGCAAAAGGTACCGACAGCGAATATGATCTCAAAGGACTTTTCGACGATCTCGATGTCAACTCCGGTAAGCTCGGCAATACCGTCGTAAAACGGAACCAAAAACTCGCGAAACTCCTTGAATCGATCGGAGGGCTCCGCTTCGGTGACTACTCTGAAAACTCTATCGACGCTTTCGGTGATGCCTATGAGTTCCTGATGACCATGTACGCATCAAACGCTGGTAAATCCGGAGGCGAATTCTTTACACCTCAAGAGGTCAGTGAGCTCCTTGCGGAGATCACGACTGTTGGCAAGAAAGAGGTGAACAAGGTGTACGATCCTGCCTGTGGTTCGGGCTCGCTGCTCCTGAAGTTTGCCAAAGTGCTCGGTAAGGAGAAAGTACGGCGGGGGTTTTTCGGCCAAGAGGTCAACCTTACCACCTACAACCTTTGCAGGATAAACATGTTCCTGCATGACATCAACTACGAAAAGTTTGATATTGCGCATGGCGACACGTTAACCGATCCGAAGCATTGGGATGATGAACCATTCGACGCCATCGTCTCCAACCCTCCATATTCAATAAAATGGGAAGGTAACTCGAACTCGCTCCTCATCAACGACCCCTGGTTTTCTCCGGCTGGCGTTCTCGCACCAAAGAGCAAGGCAGATCTTGCCTTTACGATGCACATGCTTTCCTGGCTCTCTACAAGCGGTACGGCGGCGATCGTTGAGTTTCCCGGAGTGCTGTACCGTGGAGGAGCGGAACAGAAAATCCGAAAGTACCTTGTCGAAAACAACTATGTTGATGCGGTCATCCAGCTTCCACCAGACCTCTTTTTTGGCACGACCATCGCAACCTGCATCATTGTGCTCAAAAAGAGCAAGCGGGATAACAAAATACTGTTCATCGACGCTTCAGCCGAGTTTGTTCGTAAAGGAAACAAAAACAAGCTGAGCGAGGAGAACCGTGCAAAGATTCTCGACGCCTATATCGCCCGTACGGATATGGAGCACTTCTCCTCGCTGACAGGCAACAAAACGGTTGCCGAAAACGAATATAACATCAGCATCTCGAACTATGTCGATGGCGAGGATACCCGCGAGGAAGTTGACATCACGGAACTCAACAAGGAAATTGCAAGGATCATTGCTCGCCAGCAGGAACTCCGGGCGGCGATTGACGAGATTGTCGCAGACATCGAGGGGGAGACATGACGAAGCGACAAGACGAAACCAGCGGCGAAATCATCATCTACGAGGCTGGCAGCGGCCAACCACGTATCGAGGTGCGTGTTGAAAACGAAACGGTATGGCTCACTCAGGACAAAATTGCCGAGCTGTTCGGAGTCAAACGTCCTGCGATTACCAAACACCTCAAAAATATCTTTGAAAGCGGTGAACTGGTCGAAAAAGAGGTTAGTTCCATTTTGGAACATACCACTCGGCACGGTGCTATGAAGGGCAAGACCCAGACGGCACGCTCGAAACTCTACAACCTCGACGCCATCATCTCCATCGGCTACAGGGTCAATTCAGCGACAG
>JAKSCY010000054.1 GCA_022360355.1 Chlorobiales bacterium | reverse complement strand
GCTTCCGTGGGTGAGATGTCCGCCGTGATCGAGGCTGAGTCCCATCACCTTGTCGCCAGGCTGGATGGTGGCGAAGTAGGCGGCCATGTTGGCCTGCGCGCCGGAGTGTGGCTGCACATTGGCGTGATCGACTCCGAAAAGCTCTCTGGCGCGGTCGATCGCCAGCTTCTCGGTCACGTCGACGAACTCGCATCCGCCGTAGTAGCGCCTTCCTGGGTAACCCTCGGCGTACTTGTTGGTCATCACCGAGCCCTGGGCCTCCAGGACGGCCCTGGAGACATAGTTCTCCGAGGCTATCATCTGGAGCTGGCTGGACTGGCGGGTCAGCTCGGCCCGGATCATCCCGGCCAGTCCGGGATCGGCCGTGGTAAGACTTTCGTCCAGGGCGGTCATGGAGAGGCCAGCTCTTCAATCATATCCAACCGGAGCTGGTGCCGCCCTCCCTGATAGGGGGTCGTGAGCCAGGTTTGGACAATTTCCTTGGCCAGTTGGGGAGCGATGACCCTGGCTCCCAGGCAGAGGACGTTACCGTTGTTGTGCTCCCGGCTCAAACGGGCCAGGAAGAGGTCGTTGCAGTTGGCGGCTCTGATCCCCTGGTGCCTGTTGGCGGCCACGGCCATCCCGATCCCGGTTCCGCAGACCAGGATCCCCTTTCCGGCCCGGCCGGAGGCGACCTCCCGGGCCACGGCCGAAGCAAAGTAGGGGTAGTCGCAGGACTCCCGGCCGGTGGTCCCCAGATCGATGACCCGACGGCCTTCATCCGCCAGCCAGGAGCAAAGCTCCGCCTTGAGGGGGAAGCCGGCGTGATCCGCGCCGACGGCGATGGCGGCCGTATTTTCCTCCAAGCTAGCCATCGAACCTCTTGAAGATCAGGCTGGCGTTGGTCCCTCCGAAGCCGAAGGCGTTGGAGAGGGCATAGGTCATTTTCGCCTCCCGGGCCTGGTTGGGAACGTAGTCCAGGTCGCACTCCGGATCCGGATACTCATAGTTGATGGTCGGAGGCATGATCTGATGGAAAAGGGTCAGGGCGGTCAGAACCCCCTCCACCCCGCCGGCCCCGCCCAGAAGATGGCCGGTCATGGACTTGGTGGAGGAGACGGCCAGCTTGTAGGCTTGATCCTTGAAGACGGCCTTGATGGCCTTGGTCTCGGCGGAGTCGTTCAAGGGGGTCGAGGTCCCATGGGCGTTGATGTAATCCATCTCCTCCGGGGAGAGGCGGGCGTCGGCCAGGGCCATCTCCATGCAGCGGATGGCTCCCGAGCCGTCCGGCGGAGGAGCGGTCATGTGATAGGCGTCACCGGAAAGGCCGTAACCCACCACCTCGGCATAGATTCTGGCCCCCCTCTTCCTGGCCTGCTCCATCTCCTCCAGGAACAGAATCCCGCCCCCTTCGGACATCACGAACCCGTCCCTTTGGGCGTCAAAGGGACGGGAGGCCTTCTCCGGCTCGTCGTTGCGCATGGAGATG
>JAKSCY010000487.1 GCA_022360355.1 Chlorobiales bacterium | reverse complement strand
TTTACACAGGGTATGGTCAAGAATACCTACGGAACAGGCTGTTTTATGGTCATGAACATCGGGGATCGTTTCATTCGTTCGAAGAATGGTCTTTTGACAACGCTTGCTATTGATGCAGGAGGAAGGCCCTGTTATGCGCTTGAAGGTTCGGTTTTCATCGGAGGGGCGGTGATGCAGTGGCTCAGGGATGAAATGGGGCTTATAGAGCATGTCGGAGAATCGGAGATGATTGCAAGAGAGGCTGCATCCAACGCCGGAGTGTATATCGTTCCCGCCTTTACCGGTCTTGGAGCGCCTCACTGGGAAGCGGATGTGAGGGGAGCCATTGTTGGCCTGACAAGAGGGGCCAATAAAAATCACATTGTGCGTGCCGCCCTGGAATCCATCGCTTACCAGTCTCATGACGTTTTCAGGGCTATGGTTGCGGATTCAGGTGTTGTTCCCGATAACCTTGTCGTGGACGGAGGGGCAGTCGATAACGCATTTCTTATGCAGTTCCAGGCGGATATGCTTGACGTCCCCGTGCATAAACCGGTGAATACCGAATCGACATCTCTTGGAGCGGCCTTTCTCGCCGGTCTGCAATCGGGAATGTGGGGCTCAACGGATGAACTGCTTTCACTGCGCAGTATCCGGCAGAGCTACGAACCTGCGATGGATGAGGAGAAAAGGGAAGAGTGCCTTGAGGGATGGAGCAAGGCTGTAAGGCAGGCTCTGACCGTTTAAGGATAGATATAAAAATCTTTGGCCCGCCAATTTTTTAAAAAAAGGGATATAATGATTACAACCCGAATTGTACTTATGCTTTTGTGAATCTCTTACTGTAAAGGAGGAAAAGCGATGAAAATTCTGTGTGTTCTGTTATTACTTGCGTTTCATGTATTTCAAGCACCCGTTTTTGCTGGCGTGAAAGCTGAAGAACATGGGGTTATCAAGCCGATGCCCCGGTCGCAAATAGTTCCTGCCCAGAGCCGTGTAAATAATTATGCTTCACACCGGTTTTTGATACAAAAAGGCAAGAAATCTGAAAGGGTCGAGAAAAAGGGAAAGTATTGGCATTTCCGATACTTGATTAAAGATGCGAATGGTAAAATAGACCGTACTGTTTCAAGAGAAGAGATTGTACAGAATTATAAAGAGGCCGCTTTGGAAAAAGGCGGCACCATTCTTTACGAGGCAGGATATCTGCTTACATTTTCTTTGACGAGGAAGGATGGTGGAACGACGTGGGCCTATCTGTCGGCCGGTAACGGCAGCTACAATCTGGATATTATAGATGAAGCCGCTTTCCGTAAACAGCTGACATTCGGCGCAGAGGAAATGATGAGAGCTTTGAACGAGGATGGTCGCGTGGCAGTGTACGGAATTTATTTCGACCTTGACAAGGCTTCTCTCAAACCGGGTGCGGAAAAGGTGCTTGTCGAGATGGTCAAATTGATGAAAAACAACCCGGGGTTGAAAATCCAGATTCAAGGACACACTGACGATACAGGATCAGACGAGCATAATCTGAATCTGTCAAAGCGCAGGGCGGAAACGGTTAAGAAATATTTACTCCTCTATGGAATAGAGGCACCCCGAATGGTTCCTGAAGGGTATGGGGAGAAGAAGCCGGTCGCACCCAACGATACGGAAAAAAACAGGGCGATGAACAGACGGGTGGAGTTGGTAAAGATCAATTAGACCGGCGGTCTATAATGAACGCACAGTGCCCGAACGACGATGGCGCCAGATTTTTTTATTGTGCCCAGCTTTCATTTCATAATGCAGCTCCTCTACACCCGGCTGAACTATCCTTGATTATAACAACCTTTTTCGACCACAATGCCCAAGTGGTTTTATTACTTGGGCTCGGGTTTTCTTGATATCAATTGCTCCAATACTGTTGCCAATGTTCTCGTTTATTTGACTTTTTGATTTACGGAACAACGTCCCGTAAATCTTTAACAACGTTTTTTGCCTTCAAACGGTTTTTCCGTCGAACCAAAAGGGCTATAAAAGCCCTTGAACGTATGGCTAAATGTGTTTTTTTTTGAGTTTCGGTGAAAATAAGTGTAATATAAGCCGGTGCCGTATATACTTTAATTTAATAATACTATGGCATTCGCCAATAATTACGCAACAATAAAATAGCCCCCCAACCCCAAAACAAGGACAGCAAGCTTGGTTGAAAGAAAGCATCCGCAATTTCAGTGCGGAATTCAAGGTCGAAGTGGTGTTTGAAGCCTTGAGCGAACGGACGACGGGCACAGAACTTGTCTAAAAATACAAGAACCAGATTCTACAGTGGAAACATGAGCTCCTCGACCATGCCGCTGATGTGTTAAAACAGGGGAAACTGAATCGGGAGCTGATACGTCTGATCGACCAGCAGTACCAGCAAAAGCCCTGCTACGGTGTTTGCCTGATAGCCGCAGAGCCAGGTAGTGATGCAGTTATGAAAACGCTTCAGAATCGGCGATGACGAAGTGACGGTACTTTTTATACAGGCCAGTATTCGCAAATAGTTTCAGATCATGAGATAAGTCGTGATTTGCAATACACTAATCTTCACACATCATGGCCAAGATTCTTCATCAGGCACCTGCCGTCAAAGTCTATCACCGGCAATCCGGTGGACAGCAGTCCGAACAGATAAGCGTCGAAACCTTTGCCGACAGTTTTGCGGAGCTTTCGGGTCAGGGCTTCATCATCATTGTCGATGGTACGCGCCTGACACCGTCGAATGCACGCATCGAAATCCGTGACGGG